>NZ_JBXAHW010000007.1:0-137803 GCF_058795495.1 Staphylococcus sp. GW823-FHT05F06
GACTCTTGAGGGAACAGGACAAGCTGAAGACTACAGGCTGAAGCTGTCCCCTAAGAAAGCGAGCCAACAATACGAAGCATTGTAAATAAAAAAGCCAGTAAATGAATTTATGAAAACTCATTTACTGGCTATTTTGCTAGGAATTATGTTCCAACCTCTTTTTATTTATCATATATTTTTTAACAATATTTAACTATAAATTTAATTGGTTAGAGTAACGTTAATTTTTTAGCGAATGATTTTATTGATATTACAATCTTTTTCTGGTACGAGCAAAACCTGAAATAACGATTTTAGAAATTTGATCAGCAAATAATAAACCTAAAGCAATAGCACCTGCTATTAATGTCACTTCAAGCATTGTGTTAATCGCCTTTCCAAAGTGTAATAACACTAAATTTTTAGTGGCATCATAAGCAAGTCCTCCTGGAACCAGAGGTATAATACCTGTAACCATAAAAATAATTACAGGCTCTTTTTTTCGACGGGCCATATAATGACTAAGTAAACCTAACGCTAAACTACCGAAAAAGCTTGAGTAAATCGTATGGAGTTCAAAGCCGTTAAATAATACAGTATAAACCATCCATCCACAAGCGCCGACAAAGCCACAAGCAAAATACAACTTCCTAGGGGCATCAAATATGACACAGAAAAAGAGTGAAGCAAGAAAGCTAAATATAAAATTAAATATCCAAAACATATGAGTGCACTCCTAGACTAAAATTAATATTGAACTTACACCAGCGCCTATACCAAAGGCGGTGACTAAAGCTTCTAAAGATTTTGTAGTAAACATTAACATATGTCCTCCGAATAGATCTTGGATAGCATTTGTAATCAGTACTCCAGGTACAATCGGCATGACCGCTGCAATGATAATTGTAGCTAAATCTCCGCTAGGAACAAATGCATGTCCAATTACAGAAATAATACCTATTACCAAAGAACCTATGAATTCTGGAATAAATTGTGCGTGTAGCTTTCGATCTAATATTTCTACTACTAAGTATCCAATCGTTCCAGCTAATACAGCTGTGATGATATCAACCAGACGACCTCCCTGTAGATAGAGGAAGCTCGTAGCGATAATTGCTGCGGCAATTCCTTTAAAAGGTAGACTGCTATCTCTTTTAGCAACATATATTTCCTCTAATTGATACTTAGCTTCTTCAAGCGTCATTGTGCCATTTGTAATTTGACGTGAGATTTCATTAGCTTGAGAAATTTTTATTAAGTTCGTATCTCGAGTTTTAATTCTATACAACCGAGGATATGCTTCATTATGTAAAACAAATTCAATTACAGTATTAGTCACGAAACTATTACTTTCAGGATAGCCCAATTTTGTAGCAATACGTGCCATGGTATCCTCTACCCGTGTACCTTCAGCTCCAGATTCAAGTAATATACGAGCAGCAATCATAACAACATCTTTTATCAATGCTTCACGAGATGTTTCAATTGTATCCTTATTCATTTCATCACCAAATTTTTTTAAAATTAAGAATAAATCATTATTATAATTATAGTAAAGGTTTTAGGAAAACGCCACAACCCTTGAGGTTTACATGACGTGCAACTTGTTATTTAAAGTCATTTTCATAGAGTTAAGCAGATAAAATAATGATTTATAGGTGAATTTTATAATAAATATTAAAAAAAACTTTATAGTTGTACATTTACCTTTCTATAATGTTTCAAATGTTTCAAAAAGGTTAAAATAATATTAGTTAACGATGACAGTGAATATATTGAGTAGCGACGGTATATTCTATGAGGTTAACTATATACGTAGTAGTGATTTAAAGTTCTCCCAAGGATACTACAACATAAGAGCCTAGTACATCTTAATTGTACAGGCTCTTAAATTTTTTATAGTCATTAAATTTAAGATAAGGTGTTATCTTTTTACATATTAAAAACCCTACACACTAGTAGATTATAATCCTAGTGTGTAGGGTTAATTTTTCACTTTAACTTATATACTAAAAAATTGTTTGAAGTCTTCGATGTTTAGAATGTGACCAATATAGAAACTACCAAATTCGCCATAACGAGCAGTCGTTTCATCAAAACGCATTTCATAGACAATTTTTTTGAATTGAAGTACATCATTTGAAAATAATGTAACACCCCACTCATAGTCATCAAAACCTACTGAACCTGTAATAAACTGTTTGATTTTACCAGCATATTTACGACCTATCATCCCATGGTTATACATTAAAGTTTTACGGTCTTCGATAGGTAACATATACCAGTTATAAGTTTCATTGCGTCGTTTATCCATTGGATAGAAACATATATATTCAGAATGTGGTAATTCAGGGTATAATCGTGCCTTAACGTGGGGATTTTCATAAGGATCCTCATCAGATTTGCCTGCTAAATAATTACTTAATTCTATCACTGACACATAGGAATAAGTTGGAATGAGATAGTCTGCGATACGTAATTTATTAAACTCATTTTCAATTTGATTTAACTCTTTCATTTCTGGACGTAAAAACCATAGTAAAAGGTCCGCTTTTTGACCTGTAATGTTATAAATTGCATGATCACCTTGATGTGATTCTCTAGCAACTGTTTTATCTTTAATAAATGTTTCCAATTCAGTAATCATTGCTTCACGATCATCTTCAGCAATTAAACGAAAAGTTGTCCAGTCTACTGCATAAAATAAATGTAAGCTATACCAACCATCTAAAGTTTCTGCTGCTTCACTCATTATTATTCGCTCCTTTTTCAAAATTTTTATTGGATTCATATCAAATTCTATCACAAACAGTCATTTAACTACTAAAAAAATGTTTACAAAAGCGAAATGGAATTCTGATGAAAAATAACGTATAATTTACTATGTAAACGTTATTATAAGAGAGAATTAAGGAGGATATTATGGCTGATTTATTATCTGTATTACAAGACAAATTATCCGGGAAAAATGTAAAAATAGTATTACCTGAAGGTGAAGATGAACGAGTGCTCATTGCTGCGACTCAGCTACAAAAAACTGACTATGTTTCACCTATCGTTCTAGGAAACGAAGATAATATTAAATCTCTTGCTTCTAAACACGCTTTAGATTTAACTCAAATTGAAATCATAGATCCAGCAACGAGTGAACTTAAAGATGAGCTTGTAGATGCTTTTGTTGAAAGACGTAAAGGTAAGGCAACTAAAGAACAAGCAGTTGAATTATTAGATAATGTAAATTATTTCGGAACAATGCTTGTGTATACTGGAAAGGCTGAAGGTTTAGTGAGTGGTGCTGCACATTCTACTGGAGATACAGTCAGACCAGCATTACAAATTATCAAAACTAAACCTGGTGTATCTAGAACATCTGGTATTTTCTTTATGATTAAAGGCGACGAACAATATATTTTTGGAGATTGTGCGATTAATCCAGAATTAGATGCTCAAGGACTTGCTGAAATTGCAGTAGAGAGTGCTAAATCAGCACAAAGCTTTGGAATGGACCCTAAAGTAGCTATGTTAAGCTTTTCTACAAAAGGTTCTGCTAAATCGGATGATGTTACTAAAGTGCAAGAAGCATTGAAGTTAGCTCAAGAAAAAGCTGAAGCAGATCAATTAGATCATGTAGTTATTGATGGAGAATTCCAATTTGACGCTGCTATTGTTCCTAGCGTAGCAGAGAAGAAAGCACCTGGTGCAAAAATTCAAGGTGATGCAAATGTATTTGTTTTCCCTAGTCTAGAAGCAGGTAATATTGGTTATAAGATTGCTCAACGTTTAGGTGGATACGATGCAGTAGGACCAGTCCTACAAGGATTAAACTCTCCAGTCAATGATTTATCTCGTGGTTGCTCAACTGAAGACGTTTATAACTTATCTATTATTACAGCTGCTCAAGCTTTACAATAATGGACTTAGCAACTAAATATTTTAATCAAATCAACTGGCGTTATGTCGATCATTCAAGTGGTTTAGAGCCCATGCAATCTTTTGCGTTTGATGACACTTTTTCCGAAAGCGTTGGTAAAGATTTATCTTGTAATGTAGTACGAACGTGGATACATCAACACACCGTGATTTTGGGCATTCATGATTCGCGTTTACCATTTTTAAGTGATGGTATTCGTTTTCTTACAGATGAACAAGGATATAATGCAATTGTTAGGAATTCTGGTGGCTTGGGTGTCGTATTAGATCAAGGAATTTTAAACATATCTTTGATTTTTAAAGGACAAACCGAAACGACTATTGATGAAGCCTTTACAGTGATGTATTTATTGATTAGTAAAATGTTTGAGGATGAAGATGTTAGTATCGATACTAAAGAAATTGAGCAATCGTATTGCCCAGGAAAATTTGATTTAAGTATTAATGATAAGAAATTTGCCGGGATTTCGCAGCGACGAGTACGTGGTGGTATCGCAGTGCAAATATACTTATGTATTGAAGGTTCTGGCTCAGAACGGGCATTAATGATGCAACAGTTTTATCAACGTGCGCTTAAAGGGGAGACTACTAAATTTCACTATCCAGACATAGATCCCTCATGTATGGCATCTTTAGAAACCCTTTTAAATAGAGAAATTAAAGTGCAAGATGTTATGTTTTTATTATTATATGCACTAAAAGATTTAGGGGCAAACTTAAATATGGATCCTATTACAGAAGACGAGTGGACACGTTACGAAGGGTATTATGATAAGATGTTAGAACGCAATGCGAAAATGAATGAAAAATTAGATTTTTAGCAAGTGTGACACTATAGATAAGTCATAAAATGATAAGCCTGGGACAAAATGATTGTCCCAGGTTTTTTTACGTATTAGCAGTGATAGTTGATGTGAATAGAAAATAATTTTTTATTAATTTTCAATCAAGACGGGGTTCTAACCAAGAAAATTTCACATAGAAATTCAACAAAATAGGCAAGTGTTATTCGAGGTTAAAAGAGGACAACAAATTCAATTTGAATTCAATCTTACTACTATTTTGTTTAATAAAAATACCTTTCAAACAAAAGTTAAGATGACTTTGTTAGAAAATGATATATATTCTATCACAAATTTGTAGTATTATAGTTGAGGTGGAAAATTTTAAAAACTTTAGTAAAAAATTTAACGATGTTTACAAAATTGTCATTTAAGGTAAATATATTTCATGATTTTGATAACTCTTTAAAAGAGTTTTATAATATTAAAGTGTTGTGAAAACTTAAACAAAAAGTTATTATGCCCTTTTGTTGTTATTTTACTTTTAAATAGTTATAATGAACGCTTGATTATTGGCGATATGATAAATGTATTCGATAAAATTGACATTTAAGTGACATCTATCAAGATGAATATGTAAAGAAATTAAATTAATATCACGTAAAATAGCAAGTCAATCATTCTAACATCGTCAGTACATCTTATGAAGTGATATTTTAAAGAAGGTATATAAAGGTGAGAAAACATGACTAGACAAGGATACGGAGAATCTACTGGAAAGATTATTCTAATGGGTGAACACGCAGTTACATTTGGTCAACCGGCAATCGCAATTCCATTTAATGCTGGAAAAATTAAAGTCCTCATTGAAAGTTTAGATGAAGGTAATTATTCTTCTATCACAAGTGACGTATATGACGGAATGTTATACGATGCCCCCGAACATCTAAAGTCTATCATTAATCGCTTTGTTGAAAAAAGTGGAGTGAAAGAACCACTATCAGTAAAAATTCAAACTAATTTGCCTCCATCAAGAGGTTTAGGTTCAAGTGCTGCAGTAGCAGTAGCGTTTGTACGCGCCAGTTATGATTTTATGGATCAACCTTTAGATGACAAAACATTGATTAAAGAAGCAAATTGGGCGGAGCAAATCGCACATGGTAAGCCAAGCGGTATTGATACGCAGACGATTGTGTCAAATAAACCCGTCTGGTTTAAACAAGGGCAGGCCGAAAAATTAAAATCACTAAAATTAAATGGTTATATGGTTGTCATTGATACTGGAGTAAAGGGTTCTACCAAACAAGCAGTAGAAGATGTTCATGTATTATGTGAATCTGATGAATATATGAAATATATAGAGCACATTGGTACACTTGTTCACAGTGCTAGCGAATCGATTGAACAGCATGATTTCCATCATTTGGCTGACATATTTAACGCATGTCAAGAAGACTTGAGACATTTAACAGTAAGTCACGATAAAATAGAAAAATTACTTCAAATTGGGAAAGAACATGGTGCCATTGCTGGTAAACTAACTGGTGGAGGAAGAGGTGGCAGCATGCTTCTTCTTGCGGAAAATTTAAAAACTGCAAAGACTATTGTTGCTGCTGTTGAAAAAGCTGGCGCAGCACATACATGGATTGAACATTTAGGAGGTTAAATCATTGGTGAAAAGTGGCAAAGCACGAGCACATACAAATATTGCGTTGATTAAGTATTGGGGGAAAGCTGATGAAACTTACATTATTCCTATGAATAATAGTTTATCAGTTACCTTAGATAGATTTTATACTGAAACAAAAGTGACATTTGACCCTGATTTTACTGAAGATTGCCTTATTTTAAATGGTAATGAAGTGAATGCCAAAGAGAAAGAAAAGATTCAAAACTATATGAATATAGTGAGAGATTTGGCTGGAAATCGTTTGCATGCGCGAATTGAAAGTGAAAATTATGTGCCAACAGCAGCAGGACTTGCTTCTTCAGCGAGTGCTTACGCTGCTTTAGCTGCCGCTTGTAATGAAGCTTTGTCATTGAACTTATCAGATACAGACTTATCACGATTAGCTCGACGTGGTTCAGGTTCTGCTTCTAGAAGTATTTTTGGTGGATTTGCCGAATGGGAAAAAGGGCATGATGATTTAACTTCATATGCACATGGTATTAATTCCAATGGTTGGGAAAAAGATTTATCAATGATATTTGTAGTGATTAACAATCAGTCAAAAAAAGTATCTAGTAGGTCAGGAATGTCACTAACAAGAGATACTTCTAGATTTTATCAATATTGGTTGGATCACGTTGATGAAGATTTAAATGAAGCAAAAGAGGCAGTCAAAAATCAAGATTTTCAACGCTTAGGAGAAGTCATTGAAGCAAATGGTTTACGTATGCATGCCACTAACTTAGGCGCTCAACCTCCTTTCACGTATTTAGTGCAAGAAAGCTACGATGCTATGGCGATTGTGGAACAGTGTCGAAAAGCCAATTTACCTTGTTACTTTACAATGGACGCGGGTCCCAATGTAAAAGTTTTAGTAGAAAAGAAAAATAAACAAGCTGTGATGGAACAATTTTTAAAAGTATTTGACGAATCGAAGATTATAGCAAGTGATATCATTAGCTCTGGTGTTGAAATTATTAAGTAAGGAAGAGATAGAATGATTCAGGTAAAAGCCCCCGGAAAACTTTATATTGCAGGCGAGTATGCAGTAACCGAACCAGGATATAAATCTATTCTTATTGCAGTAAATCGCTTTGTAACGGCGACAATTGAGGCGTCAAATAAAGTTGAAGGTAGTATTCATTCCAAAACATTACATTATGAACCAGTTAAATTTGACCGTAATGAAGATAGAATTGAAATCTCAGATGTTCAAGCTGCTAAGCAACTGAAATATGTTGTGACAGCTATAGAAGTGTTTGAACAGTATGTGCGCAGTTGCAATATGAATTTAAAGCACTTTCATTTAACCATTGATAGTAACTTAGCAGATAACTCTGGTCAGAAGTACGGATTAGGTTCAAGCGCCGCTGTTTTAGTATCTGTTGTTAAAGCTTTGAATGAATTCTATGGTTTGGAATTATCAAACCTTTATATTTATAAATTAGCTGTAATTGCAAATATGAAATTACAAAGTTTAAGTTCATGTGGCGATATTGCGGTTAGTGTCTACAGTGGTTGGCTTGCATATAGTACGTTTGACCATGACTGGGTGAAACAGCAAATGGAAGAAACATCGGTGAATGATGTTTTGGAAAAAAATTGGCCAGGCTTACATATCGAACCTTTACAAGCTCCCGAAAATATGGAAGTCCTTATTGGATGGACTGGGTCTCCAGCTTCTTCTCCACACTTAGTGAGTGAGGTCAAACGTTTAAAATCAGATCCAAGTTTTTATGGTGATTTTTTAGATCAATCTCATGCTTGTGTAGAAAGTTTAATCCAAGCTTTTAAAACTAATAATATCAAAGGTGTTCAAAAGATGATACGTATAAACAGACGTATTATTCAATCTATGGATAACGAAGCATCAGTTGAAATTGAAACAGATAAGCTAAAAAAATTATGTGATGTCGGTGAAAAGCACGGTGGCGCTTCTAAAACTTCAGGTGCTGGTGGTGGCGATTGTGGCATTACTATTATCAACAAGGTAATTGATAAAAATATTATTTATAACGAATGGCAAATGAATGATATCAAACCATTGAAATTTAAAATTTATCACGGGCAATAAGTAAAGTAACTCGTGATATAAGTCATTTAGGGTTCGAGGCTCAACCGGGGGTGGGACTGTGTATTCAGTTCCACTTTCTTATTTAATTAGTATATGGTATGTATGAATTTTAAAGTGAAAAGTATCTTGAATTTTATAGTAAAAAGAGTAAAATAAATAGAGTTATATTAACGATGATGGTGGAAGAGTTTATATAGAAAGGTGGGTAGCAAGATGAAAAATAAATTTTTAATCTGTGATGAGTGTCAGGCTGTAAATTTAAAGTCTTTGAAGCGAAAATTAGAAAAATTAGATCCGGAAGCTGAAATTGAAATAGGCTGTCAATCTTATTGTGGACCAGGTCGACGTAAAACATTTGCATTTGTCAATAATCGACCACTTGCTGCGTTAACCGAAGAAGAACTTATGGAAAAGGTTACAAAACAATTAAAAAAACCACGTGATCCAGAAGAAGAAGAGCGACTAAGAAAACGTAACGAAGAACGAAAACGTCGTAAAGAAGAACAAGATCGCAAACTTAAGGAAAAGTTAAAGAAGCGCAAAGCAGAGAAATAAATGAATCAAAACCACCTGTGACATGAATTAATGTCGCAGGTGGTTTTAATGTTAGTAGTACATAATTAAGTTGCAAATACTAATATATTAAACCATTTAATTTTCATTACTTTGTAATATGGTAGGTTGTCGCATTAGATATGAATACTATCATATTCTTATTAAAGACTGATGAGTTCTAAAAAGGAATTCATCGGTCTTTAATTTTAAATATTCGTAATAGATAATTCCTATATTTTTGTAGTATCTAATCATCAAAGATCAAAGTATGGAGAGGAACGCAGGAGGTAAAATCACCTGCATAAGAACCACTAATGATCAAAGATCAAAGTGGTTCTAAAAACAAGTCATTAAAGGATTCGGTCATTGTCGGATGTGTGTATATATTATCTCTTAATACTGTGTAAGGAATATGTTGATCTATAGCAAGTTTGATTAAGTTAATCAGTTCTTCTGATTCTTTGCCATATAATGACGCTCCTAAAATTTCTTTTGTATCTTTATTAATCACTGCTTTAAATAAACCTCTGGAATCATTATTGATTTTATGACGGGGTATGTTACTGACAAAGACTTTATTGTCTAGAATATCGTATCCTTGTAACTTAGCCTCACTTGCAATTAGTCCTACTCTAGATAGGGGAGGGTCAATAAAGACAGTATAAGGTATTGCGCCACGATTTTCAGTTGTTCTAGAACCATCACCAAATAGATGCGATTTAATGATTCTATAATCATCGAGTGAAATATACGTAAATTGCAATCCACCTTTAACGTCACCTGCAGCGTATATGTGTTTCACTGTACTTTGCAAATGTTTATTTACAATCACTTCACCTTGTTTTCCAATTTTTACATCTGTATTTTCAAGACCTAAGTGATTTGTATTTGGCTTACGACCTGTGGCTAAGAGCACAGTATCAGCTGATATTTCTCCATGATTTGTGTGTATGATAGTTTGATCTTTATTGTTTGAAAATGCAATAGTGCTAGTATTAGTGTTTATAGTCACACCTTTATCTTGTAAATCTTTGACAATAAGATTTGCAATGTCTTGATCTTCATTTGTCATGATAGCATCACCACGCTCAAGAATTGTTACATGTGTTCCAAAATTTGCAAACATTGAAGCGAATTCGAGAGCGATATAACCGCCACCAATAATAACAAGTTCTTGAGGTTGATAGTCAATATTTAGTAATCCTGTAGAATCATATATATTTTGAGCTGTATCTATCCCTTTGATATCTGGGATATTCGCACGTGAACCAGTGTTGATTAATATCTTATCTGCGGTAATTGTTTCTTGAATTGTTCCATTACTATCCTGTAGTTCTATTATCTCGTTAGAAATAAATTTGGCGTTATAATTTAGAACATCTATATTGTTCTTTGAATTTAAGCCTTGATAGTTCTTGTTATTCAATGCTTGTACGACTTCTTTTTTTCTAGTAATAGACTCTTTGAATGAATTACCTTCAATACCATCATGAATTAATGTTTTAGTAGGTATACATCCGATATTAATGCATGTACCACCATACATCTTTGTTGATTGTTCTACCACTGCAACCTTTTGTCCATGACCAGCAGCATGTGCCGCTAATGTTTTACCTGCTTTTCCAAAACCAATAATAATCAAATCATAATTTTTCATGGTTTTATCCCTCCTGTAAAATATCTGCCAAAACATCTGTAATATTTTTATTTTTGTAAAAATCTAAAATTATTTGATGTTCTTGAGAATAATAATGTGACATTGTATGAGCAATTTTCTTAGAAATTTGACAATGACTGTCAGAATCGCCAGTAAATCGTCTTTGGCTATTATTTTTATCTAAAACAAAGTGTTGATATAACTTGGCTAAATCTACTTGAGCAGTATGTTGATTGGCTTGATAGCCTCCTGCTTTACCACGTTGAACTTTGATATAGTTGTGTTCAGTTAAATATGCTAGAACGCGCCTAAGTTGTACAGGGTTCAGACATGTTAATTTAGCTAATTCTTTACTATTGAATTGTTCTTGATCGTGTTGAGCAAGAAAACATAATACATGTACTGCAATATTGAATTCTAAATTCATTTTTACCCACCTTAATGTAACTTCATTAGTTACATTAAAGCGTATAATGATTTTAAGGTCAAGATAATTGTTCCTAATAGGTATTTAACATGAATGAATAAGTTACAATTGGGGTAGAATATATTTAAGTATATTAAATAAAGGAGATGACTTTAATGGTAAATCAAGTACAATTAGGTAAATCTAGTGTCAACGTTTTTCCTATCGCATTAGGTACAAATGCAGTAGGTGGCCATAATTTATATCCTAATTTGGATGAAGAGCAAGGCAAAGAAGTTGTTCGTCAAGCTATTGATAATGGTATAACATTATTAGATACAGCATATATTTACGGGCCCGAACGTTCCGAAGAATTAGTTGGACAAGTTGTAAAAGAATATCCACGCGAGAAAGTGCAAATTGCAACAAAAGGTTCACATGTTATTAAAGAAAATGGAGAAGTTGTTCAAAATAACGATCCAGAATTTTTAAAACAGCAAGTTGAAAATAGTTTGGAACGTCTTCAAGTGGATTATATTGATTTGTATTATATTCATTTTCCTGATGACGATACACCAAAAGATAAAGCGGTAGCCGCTCTCAAAGAGCTTAAAGATGAAGGTAAAATTAAAGCAATAGGTGTATCTAATTTCTCTTTAGAACAATTAAAAGAAGCGAATAAAGATGGATATGTTGATGTTGTTCAATTAGAATACAATTTATTACATCGTGAAAATGAAGAAGTAATGGCATATGCTGCTGAAAATAATATTACATTTGTTCCTTACTTCCCACTTGCTTCAGGTATACTAGCTGGCAAGTACGATGAAAATCAAACATTTGAGGATCATCGTGCAGAACGTCCTGATTTTCAGCCAGACGTATTCAAAGATAATGTTCGTCGTGTAAAAGCATTAACTGATATTGCAGAAGCACATGATACAACGATTGCCAATGTCGTATTAGCATTTTATCTTACACGTCCATCACTAGATGTTGTCATTCCTGGTGCAAAACGTGCAGAGCAAGTTGTTGAAAATATTGATGCTGCAAATATTGAATTATCACAAGGTGAAATAGACAAAATTGATAGTTTATTCTCAATTAAAAATTAACTTAAGAGATAGATTAAGAACCTGAGACATCATTTGTTGTCTCAGGTATTTTTTACGCAATAATAAATAGGGTTCTGTTGCAAAGTTAAAAATCATGTAATATTTATACTGAAAAACGAAAAATAATTAATACTAATAAAGCTCTTTACTGTTAAAACAATATTTGCTTTTATAGTTTTGTATAGATGTGCATATAATTTTAACTTTGCAACAGAACCTGTTTTCTTATATATCTCCTTAATACACGCTATTTTCACCAACAATTTTTCCAAAGTGTTGCATTTTCCAACGACGTAAAACTTTTAATGGTACCGAACGTGGGTATAACTTGTTACATTATCAAATGTAACATTTTAAATATGCTTAATTTGAGGTATCGATTTAATGTAATTGCTCACAAAACATCAGCACACTACCCATACTTTAAGCGATATAAATTAATGAAATAGGGGGAAATGTCTTGGCAAAGCTATTATACAAACTAGGAAAATTTATAGCTAAGAACAAATGGCTAAGTGTTATAGGATGGCTTGTTATACTAGGTGTTATTATCACGCCATTAATGATAAACTCACCGAAGTTTGACAGTGACATCACTATGAACGGCCTTAAGTCATTAGACACAAACGATAAAATCAGTAAAGAATTTCATCAGGACAGTGAGAAAGCCTCGATGAAAATAGTCTTCCATTCTAATAAGAATGATGGACTCAATAATAAAGATACGAAGAAAGATATTGAAGATGCTTTAGACAATATCAGACAAAATGATGATTATATCCAAAATATCTCTAATCCATATGACAGTGGACAAGTTAATGATGAAGGCGATACTGCTATCGCTAACGTAAGTTATGTAGTTCCACAAACTGGATTAAAAGATTCTTCTAAACATATCATCGACAAAGAATTAAAAGATGTAACTGACAACCATAATGTGCAAATTGAAAAAACTCAAGGTGGCGCTATGAATTCCGAACCTGGTGGTACATCAGAAATTGTCGGTATCATCGTAGCATTCGTAATCTTACTTATTACCTTTGGTTCACTTATCGCAGCTGGTATGCCAATTATTAGTGCAATCATCGGTTTAGGTTCAAGTGTTGGTATCATCGCATTATTAACATATATCTTTGATATTCCAAACTTCACTCTTACACTAGCTGTAATGATAGGTTTAGCTGTTGGTATTGACTACTCACTCTTTATTCTATTTAGATTTAAAGAACTTAAGAAAAAAGGTGTCGATACTGTAGAAGCTATTGCAACAGCAGTGGGTACAGCAGGCAGTGCTGTAATATTCGCTGGTCTTACAGTTATGATTGCTGTTTGTGGTTTATCACTTGTAGGAATCGACTTCTTAGCGGTTATGGGATTCGCTTCAGCGATTAGTGTGTTATTTGCAGTATTAGCAGCATTAACACTATTACCTGCCCTAATCAGTATCTTCCATAAAAGTATTAAAATTAAAGATAAACCAACTAAAAGTAAAGACCCTAAAGATCATTCTTGGGCAAAATTTATTGTTGGTAAGCCAGTTATCGCTGTTATTGTAAGTTTAATTATTTTAATTTTAGCTGCTATACCAGTCAGTGGCATGCGTTTAGGTATTCCAGATGATAGTTTAAAACCAACTGACTCATCAGAATACAAAGCCTATAAATTAATCTCAGATAATTTTGGCGAAGGTTATAACGGACAAATTGTCATGTTAGTAAATACAAAAGATGGTGGAAGTAAAAGCACTATCGAACGTGATTTAAATAATATGCGTAGTGATTTAGAAGACATTGATAATGTTGATACAGTTTCAAAAGCACAACTAACTGACAACAACAATTACGCATTATTCACAATCATTCCTGAAAAAGGACCGAACTCACAGTCAACAGAAAATCTAGTATATGATTTACGTGATTATCATAGCCAAGCGCAAGAAAAATATGACTATGGCACTGAAATTTCAGGACAAAGTGTTATTAACATCGATATGTCAGAAAAACTAAACAACGCTATTCCAGTATTTGCAGGCGTTATTGTTGTATTAGCATTCTTCTTATTAATGATTGTGTTCCGTTCGATCTTAGTTCCATTAAAAGCAGTACTAGGCTTTATCCTTTCATTAATGGCTACATTAGGTTTCACAACATTAGTCATTCAACATGGCTTTATGGGTAGCTTATTTGGTATTGAAAACACAGGACCATTACTTGCATTCCTTCCAGTAATCACAATTGGATTGTTATTCGGACTTGCCATCGACTACGAGCTCTTCTTAATGACACGTGTACATGAAGAATACAGTAAGACTGGCGATAATGATCATTCAATCCGTGTAGGTATCAAAGAAAGTGGACCTGTTATCGTAGCTGCTGCACTTATTATGTTCAGTGTATTCATCGCATTCGTCTTCCAAGATGACAGTGCAATTAAGTCAATGGGTATCGCATTAGGTTTCGGTGTGTTATTCGACGCATTCGTCGTACGTATGACATTAATTCCAGCATTGACGAAACTCTTTGGTAAAGCTTCATGGTACCTTCCTAAATGGTTAGGTGCAGTATTGCCAAACGTTGACGTTGAAGGTAAAGCTTTAGAAGAAGATAATCATCACGACACATCTTCTGAAAAAGGTCATGTCAACGATAAAAATAGTGAATACTCTAGACAAGACAAAGATAACTATGTTTATCAAAATGACAAACGTAACTACAATCGCAATTATAATGACGAAGATTATAACCGTTCTGTGCATTTAAATAATCATCATGACCAGCATCATCGCCAACATCAATATGATAATCAACGTGATGATATCGACTATGAATCACTTTATACTCAAGATGGCGACCATACTCATCATGATGAACGTAATTATAATGATCGACACTATCAAGACAATTACGATAGAAATGATGATTATCGTCACAACAATCATGATCATCAAAATGATAACCATGATTATCATGATTCAAATTTTGATAAAACAACAAACTTATACAAAGAATTAACTGATAGCAATATTGATCAAGATGTATTATTCAAAGCATTAATGTTATACGCTCGTGAAAACAACAAAGGTGTTTACGATAGATATAACCGATCATCTCAACATCGTCATGATGACGAACTTAGAGACTAATATTAAAAAGGGGGAAACACGTTATGTTAAAACGACGTAGTTCGAAATTCTTAGGACTACTAGCCACACTAGCCTTAGCCATAGTGCTAAGTGCTTGTGGTAATAGTGGTAACGGTAGTGGTTCATCAGACGATAGTCAAACATCACTTGGTAATAAAGAAATCGAAATATCTTATATCGCGAGTGATAATTCAACACCACGTTCACTAGTTATAGCAGAAGTATTGAAAAAAGCAGGTTATGATGTAACAACTACACCAGTAACAGCAAGTGGCCCGTTATATGCTGCTGTATCAGAGAACTCTGATTCATTCCATGCATCAGGTATATTCCCTACTACTGATAAAAGTTACTACGATAAGTTCAAAAGTAAATTAACAATTTATGATGATAAACATTTAATTGATAACGCAAAAGTAGGTTTAGCCGTACCTAAGTACGTGCAAGATGTCGACTCAATTAGTGACTTAAAAAACAGTGACTTCGGAAAATCTGTAGATTGGGCAATTCAAGGCACAGACGCACGTAATGGCGTTATGCAAGAAACTAAAGATGAACTTGATAGTGACAACTTGGATAAATATAGCTTGAAAGAAAGTTCTGACCAAGACCAATTCAAGAAAATTCAATCTGCTTTTAAACAACAAGAACCTATCGTCTTCACAGCAATGGAACCTAGCTGGTTCTCTAAAGAATTAGACGTTAAAATGTTGAAAGATCCAGACAACATTTATGGTAATAATAATCAACATATTGACTTAGTATTTAACAAAGACTTTAAAGAAGCACATCCAGCTGCATACACAGTTGCAACACGTATGGCAGATGATTGGAGTAAATCTGACGAAGACAAATTAGCTAAAAAAATCTTTGTTGATAACAAAAATCCAGAACAAGTAGCTAAAGACTATGTGGATGATAATGATAATAAAGTAGATGAATGGTTAGAAGGTATTGAGACTATCTAATTACAAAGTAAAGAAAGACAAATAAAGAATATGCTCGTTTGGTGTAGCATATTTAAAACTCATAATGCAAATTTACAGTAGCAAACCGAGTTGAGAAGGCGCTTAAGACAAACTCTTCTCAATCGTAGCTATTATTGCGAGGGAGTGAAACTAAACTCAGTTTCGCTCCTACTTTTTTATATCGCTCTTATAGTATTAAACGTTTCAAATAACTTATTTACTCTTTTTTTATAAACAAATTTAAACGTAGTATCAGTTGTTATGTTTGGAAAAATCAACTTTATTGTGATAAATTACTCTTATTACGTCAGGCTATCTGACTAGATTAAATAAATAGGAGAATCAGATAATGCCGTCAGCAAATCAAAAGCGTATGATTAAACATATTCATGAAACAGTGTTTATACTTTTACATGATTATCATTTTGATGAAATCACGGTTCAAAAAATATGTGATATTGCAGAAATCAACCGCAGTACGTTCTATAGATACTTCCAAGATAAATATGAATTACTCTACACTTTACCTGACTTTATTACACAACAAATTATAGCTAAAAGTGACACATCAGCAGACATTACAACCCCTGAATCATTTGAAGACTTTATCTATTACATTGGTAATAATAAAAAGATTTTTAAGCATCTATTAGTTTCGTCTCGACAGGCAGATGTATTTAGAAGTTTAACGAATGTGAGTCGCGAAATGATGTTAAATAACCCAACTCGTAAGCGTGCCCCCTTAGCGCAAAAGATTAGAGAAAGTAAACATCCTGAAATTGTAGCTGATTTTTACAGTAGTGGCGTAATAGAAGTACTAAGACGTTGGGTAGAAAATGACTATAACTATACAGTTGAAGAAGTGTTTGTAACATTAAATAATGTGCTTGAAACGTCATTATATTGTTATGATAAATAAAAGCAATCTCACATAAATTAAGAGTGAGATTGCTTTTTTGTCATTTGCGTTTTTTAACGTCTACTGTCTTGTAAACCATAAAAATACTATTAGCTATGATTAATAATGCTAGAATGACCATTGGCCAAATACCTATATTAATCATATTAAATATGGTTCTGTTGCAAAGTTGAATTTATATTATAATTTTAATAAAAAGGAGTCTTTTGTATGAACTATTTCAGATATAAACAATTTAACAAGGATGTTATCACTGTAGCCGTTGGCTACTATCTAAGATATGCATTGAGTTATCGTGATATATCTGAAATATTAAGGGAACGTGGTGTAAACGTTCATCATTCAACGGTCTATCGTTGGGTTCAAGAATATGCCCCGATTTTATATCAGATTTGGAAGAAAAAGCATAAAAAAGCTTATGACAAATGGCGTATTGATGAGACGTACATCAATATAAAAGGAAAATGGAACTATTTATATCGTGCCATTGATGCAGAGGGACATACATTAGATATTTGGTTGCGTAAGCAACGAGATAATCATTCAGCATATGTATTTATCAAACGTCTCATTAAACAATTTGGTAAATCTCAAAAGGTAATTACAGATCAGGCACCTTCAACGAAGGTCGCAATGGCTAAAGTCATTAAAGCTTTTAAACTTAAACCTGACTGTCATTGTACATCGAAATATCTGAATAATCTCATTGAGCAAGATCACCGTCATATTAAAGTAAGAAAGACAAGATATCAAAGTATCAATACGGCAAAGAATACTTTAAAAGGTATTGAATGTATTTACGCTCTATATAAAAAGAACCGCAGGTCTCTTCAGATCTACGGATTTTCCCCATGCCACGAAATTAGCATCATGCTAGCAAGTTAAGCGAACATTGACATGATATATTAGTGGTTAGCTATATTTTTTACTTTGCAACAGAACCAAATTATTTATAAGTAGGAAGATAGACGACATTGATAACATTATTTTTGGTAGAAATCGTCCAAAAGCTAACGTAGTGCAATTCATAAAGTAAGCATTTAATCATGTAAAAGAATGGAATGGGGAAATAACCAAATCATGATTTTAAGAAGGTTAGTATGAAATTATAGTATTGAGTGATTATTTAATGATTGCTTTAAAATTTTAAATAATTAGAAATATGTGTATAAAAAATATTGTGTCAAATAATCATATTTAAAAAGTTGTAGTTATTAATAGTTTTAAAATAAATTTTTGTGAAGCTTTTTGAATGTCTAGATTGAATTAAGGTATCATACATGTGGTATAATGCCTATATTAATAGTGAAGTAAATAGTTAGGGGAGAAGTCACATGTATAGTGTCAGACAAGCAACTGAAAAAGATGTTGTAGCGATAAGAGATGTTGCGACAAAAGCTTGGTATAACACATATTTAAATATTTATGCTGCTTCAACAGTTAATGAACTGTTGGCCGCTTCATATAATGAAACGCATTTAAAAAAGAGACTAAATGAGCAATTATTTTTAGTGGCAGAAGAAGATAGTGAGATTGTTGGTTTTGCAAATTTCATTTATGGTGAAGAGCTTTATTTATCTGCACACTATGTTAGACCTGAATCTCAACATAGAGGTTATGGAACTCGTTTGCTAGAAGCGGGGTTGAAAAGGTTTAAAGACCAGTATGAAACAGTTTATTTAGAAGTTGATAACAATAATAGTAATGGCATCGAATATTATCAAAATCATGGATTCGAGATTATTCGCTCATATCAACCTGAAATGTATGGTGAAATCATGGATTTAGCTTTAATGAAGAAATCATTTTAACAAACATATGAATAATTAACATTGTTTCGTCTAGTAATATGAGGAACAAAAAATAAATGTTTTTTGGAATATATAGGATAGGAGGGAAAGTATGACGCTATCATCATATGCAACGAGTAAATTAACAGAAGAAAAGGTATTTAAAGATCCAATTCATCGATTTATCCACGTACAGGATCAATTGATTTGGGACTTAATTAAAACAAAAGAATTCCAACGCTTGAGACGTATTAAACAACTAGGTACTTTGTATTTATCATTTCATACAGCCGAACATAGTCGTTTTGGACACTCTTTGGGTGTTTATGAAATTGTGCGCCGAATGATTGATGAGACATTTATAGGACAAGACGCGTGGGATAATACTGATCGGCCACTTGCGTTGTGTGCTGCGTTGTTACATGATTTAGGTCATGGTCCTTTCTCTCATAGTTTTGAAAAAATATTTAATACAGACCATGAAGCATTTACACAAGCTATTATCACAGGAGACACTGAGGTTAATGGTGTACTAAGTCGAGTCTCTGATAACTTTCCTAAACAAGTAGCTGATGTAATTAATAAAACGCACGATAATAAGCTTGTTATTTCTATGATTTCCTCACAAATTGATGCTGATCGAATGGACTATTTACAAAGAGATGCATATTTTACAGGCGTAACGTATGGCTCATTTGATATGGAGCGTATTTTAAGGTTGATGAGACCATCTAAAGAAGAAGTGTTAATTAAAGATAGTGGTATGCATGCTGTCGAAAATTTTATTATGAGTCGTTATCAAATGTATTGGCAAATATATTTTCATCCAGTAAGCCGTGGTGGGGAAGTTTTATTAAACAATTGTTTAAAACGAGCTAAGCAGCTTTATAATGAAGGATATGAATTTAAAATGTATCCAAAAGACTTTATACCATTCTTTGAAGGAACAATGACGATTGAACAATATGTAGAACTTGATGAAGCAGTTGTATTGTATTACTTGAAGAAATGGATTCATGAAAATGATACAATATTAAGTGATTTATCAAGACGGTTTATCAATCGAGATTTATTTAAATATATTCCTTTCGACGGTTCAATTATTACCATTTCGGAATTGCAAGAATTATTTGAAGCGGGTGGTATTAATCCTGATTATTACTTTGTAAGTGAAGCATTTTCAGATTTACCTTATGATTATGATCGCCCAGGCTCAAATCGCAAACCGATTCATTTATTAAAAAGTAATGGTGGAATTACAGAAATAAGTAATCAATCATTGGTGATTAATAGTATTACAGGGATTAATAGAGAAGACCATAAATTATATTATCCTAAAGAGATGATTTTAAAAATTAAAGATTATCAAATTAAAGGTTCTATTATTAACTTACTTAATGAATTAAATTAACAGTTAAGAATAAGATATATAGTCTTTATTTGATGACTTATTAGGAGGTATCTCGTTTGTCTGAGAAAAAAGGTTTCAATTTCAATATTATAAAAAATGATCCACTAGATGGTCATAAAGGAACCAATATTGGTTCGATTAGTTTAGATAATATTGCCCCGGTTTTTATAGATGTTGAAAATCAGAAGGCATTTGTTGATATTGGTGGTATGCACGCACGTGCTGAAGTTGAAAAGGGTGTCAAGTGGATTACTGACAAATCACAAGTTGAAGGTGAGGAGGCTAAAGCATACTGGCTATGTTGGGTGACGACCGAACGTAGTGAAGAAGGGCCATATTATGCGGGTGTGACTGCATGCTATTTATTAGTTAACAAAAGTATTAGACGTGGTTATAAGAGCATGCCAGAACATGTTAATATGATGGATAAGTCTATGAAACATCAATTTATCATCGACCAAATCGGTGATGATAACAAACAAATTTTAAAAGAATTTCTACAAAATCATAACGTTGAAATGTGGAATAATTCTAGTGAAGAACTATATCGAGCATTTGAATAGAATAAAAGGATAGGTGACTGTTTTATGTAGAATGACTGTCCCTATCCTTTTTTGATGTGCAAAATTTAAATGAATAAAACTAATTTATTGAAGTATATTTCCTATATGATATGTTTGATAGAGTTGTTGTAATACCTCGTTATGAATTACTTGAAACGGTTGTTTTGTAGTTTTAGCTATTTTCTTCAAATCTTCATACTCGGGTTTCATTTTCATAATTTTTCCATTTTGTAGGCCAAATTTAATGGAAACAGTGCCGTGTTGTGTAGAAAGAATTTTGAATGCGCGGTTCAAGGTCTTTCTATTAACAGAAGTACTTCTGACGCCTAAAGAACTTGTTTCTTGTAAGATAAGTTGTTCGAAATATGTCTTATCATGTAATTTACATATTAACGTTAACTGCGTGCTTGGGCGACTTTTTTTCATAAATATAGGCGTATAGTAAGCATCTAAAGCACCTTGCTCTAACGCATTATTCATAAAATAACCTAATGCTTCAGGTGTCATATCATCTATTTGACACTCTATTACTTGGACGCTATCTTGTTGCTCGAATTCAGATTCAAATTGAATAACCCTTAATATATTAGGGAAATCAAAATCCTTACTGCCGGCGCCATAGCCTATATGTTGTATTGTTGCTGAAGGAAATGGCCCAAACGATGAAACAAGTCCCTTAGCAAATGCAGCACCAGTAGGGGTTGTGAGTTCACTTTGAACATCAAAATGTGCGATTGGTATACCTTTAAGAATTTCAGCAGTAGCTGGTGCAGGGATTGGATAAATGCCATGAGCAATATTGATTTTACCATGACCTGTTGGAATAGCTGAACAGTATAATGTGTTAATCCCTAGTTGTTCTAGTGCAATACACCCACCAATAATATCTATAATAGAGTCCATTGCCCCCACTTCATGAAAGTGAACTTCTTCAAACGACATGCCATGAATTTTAGCTTCTGCTTGACCAATGATTTCAAAAATTTTCTTACTGCGATATTTAACCCTTTCCGGAAGTGTACTGTCATCTATCATTTTAAATATATCATTAACGTGACGATGATGATTTGCTTCTTTAACATCAATGTTTAATGTCATTGCATGAATACCTTGTTTTACTCTTTTTTGAAAATGTAGCTTAAATTGATCTAAAGGTAATTTTTTTAGTTCTGATTCAATGTCTTCAGGGTTTGCTCCTAAATCAACTAAAGCAGAAAGTAGCATATCTCCGGCAATACCTGCGTGGCAATCTAAATATAATGCTTTTGTCATAAAGATACCTCACTCTCTTTATTTTCTAGCATATGAATAATCTGTGCAGCGTTGTAACCGCCACCAAATCCATTATTGATATTTAATACGCTGGTTCCGGGTGCGCAACTATTTATCATTGATAATAGGGTGGTAACCCCATTCAAGTTTGCTCCATAACCTACACTCGTTGGTACTGCATATACAGGGTGGTTGACTAATCCTCCAACAACACTTGCTAAAGCGCCTTCCATTCCAGCTATAACGATAGAAACTTTCCCTCTGCGTATATCATGAATGTTGGATAATAAGCGATGAATACCTGAAACCCCGACATCATAAAATCGTTTTACACTTACTCCCATGATTTCAGCGGTTAATGCAGCTTCTTCTGCAATAGGTAAATCAGAAGTTCCAGCACAAAGTACAGAAACATAGTATTTAGATTGTGGTATATCTTTTAGTGGAGTGCTAATTAACTGTGCAGTTTGATGATATTCCAAGTTTGGATAATGTTGTAAAATGTATTTTGCTTTCATTTCATCAACACGTGTCACTAGAATAACTTCATTATGAAATATCAAACTAGAGATGATTTTAGTGATTTGTTCTTTTGTTTTTCCTTGCCCAAAGATAACTTCGGGAAATCCTTGACGCTGTGCTCTATGTAAGTCAATTTTAGCAAAGCCCAATTCGTCATAATGACTGAGTTGGGCTTTAGCATCATTAATAGATAGTTGATTTGATTTTACAGCTTTGAGCACCTCTTCTATAGAATTATAACTATGGCTCATAGGTACTCACATCCTTATTTAAAACTTGTAGATTTGGTATCAATGATTTCATTCATACTACCTGTACGATAGCCTTCTAAATCCATTGTTACATAGTCAAATCCTAATTCTTTCAAATGTAATATGATACTGTCTTTCAATTTAAGAAGATTATTTAATTGATCTTCTGTTACTTCAATGCGTGCTATGTTGTGATGATAGCGTACTCGTACGTGGTTAATACCTAGGCTTAAAATGAATTTTTCTGCTTCGTTGACCTTGTTAACTTTTGTAAAACTTAATTCCTCACCATAAGGTATTCTTGATGCTAGACTACATAAGGCTGGTTTATTCCATACAGGCAAGTCATGTTGATGACTTAATTTTCTAACTTCAGATTTATATAGTTTTGCTTCTTGTAAAACGCTACGAACACCAAAGTCGTCTCTTGCTTTTAATCCGGGACGAAAATCATCTAAGTCATCCATAATCATACCATCTAGCACATAATTAAATCCTAGTTTATTCTTAATATTCTCAAGTTGACTATACATCAAGCGCTTGCTATAGTACCAACTTTCAGGCGTATTTTTAACGATATTCGCATCTTGAAGTTCAGACATTTCAGTTTCTAATACTTCAACACCTAGACTTTGTCCAAGTTTAAGCGCTAGTTCAAACTCTTCATTTCTAAATAATTCTGATTTTACTACAACAGGTTTAACATAGTTAACACCTAAAATATCAATCGCTTTTTTCAGTAACAAGCTACTATCTACTCCACCTGAGAAGGCAATTACTACACTCTGCATGTCTTTCAATAGTGCGTCTAATTTCATTTCTTTAGTATTTAATTCAGTCATAGTTTCCATCCTCCATTTATTATTCTTTATCTTCTACGTACGGTATTGTTAAAGGACCTTGTGGCATAACACCAATGGTTAATTTACGGCCATATCGATGTTCTAATTCTTGTATTGTATGTTCAATGTTAGAGGTTGGGATTAACATCGAGTCTTTAAGTTGTTGGTCAGTAAGTTCTGAATAAACATGCACATTGGCAAAAGTTTGAATACTTGCTTGTTTTTGTACTTGCCATTGGTCAACTTCCTTAAAGTTTGGATTGTGAATAAGTTCTAAAATACCTTGAGGTGTGTCTGCCATTTTGAAAATTTCGGCAAACTTACCATGATCAGGAAAGCCATCTGCACACTCAGATACCATAATAATATGACCGTCTTTTTTAACAACTTTACTCGCTGCACTCATCCCTTTAACTGTTTGATATAAATTTTGATCTAAAGGATAGCCAGAATTTGATGCGATAACAATATCAAAGCGTTGCTCACATTTAAACATTGCATGATCTTTTACATATGCGCATCCTTCTTTGTGTGTATCTAAGATTTCACCAGCAAATGCTGCAGTAATTTCTTTACTTTTATTCAATGCAACATTAAGTAAAAAGTCAGGTTTACACATACGGTTAACTTCCCGTGCCATATCTTGAACTGGATTGTCTTCTAAATTTCCCCACGTTGATCTCGGATCGCCAATCATTTTTGCATTATGAAATGTTTGAATTGTTTCTAAACCTGCAATTCCAGGCATTATCCCTTTAGGTCCACCTGAAAATCCGGCGAAAAAGTGTGGTTCAATAAAACCTGTTACAATTTTAAAATCGGATTCTACATATGCTTTGTTTAAATAAACATCACATCCATATTGACTGTGTCCCACTTTAGCTAGACTTTCTTTTTCTGAGCAATGATTGTGAACGATTTTTACTGAATTTACAATATCTTCACCTAACATTTGAATCAATTCATCTCGCGTTTGATCTCGATGAGTCCCTGTACCATTAATAATTACGAAATTCTCACGAGGAACATGATTTAATTCCTCAATTAGTAAAGGTACAAGAATATGGTTGGGCGTTGGACGTGTAATATCACTAATAACAATAGAAACAATATCATTACTGTTTACCATTTCTTTTAAAGGTTTAGAATTTGTGGGGTTTCTTAATACATTTTTAATTGTTGATTCATAATCTTGAATAGCGTCGATGTTTTGAGGCTCTATGATTGTGCTATCATCAGGCACATTGATTTCAATTTCAGATTTTCCGTACAAAACTTGCGTCTTCACTTTTATCCCCTCCAATTAAGATTTTTAAAATAAACACCTTCATCCCCAAAATTATAAGGTGTGATTAAGAGCGATGACTTTTCACTGACATGATATATATATATAGTTAAAAAATAAAATATATGAATAAATCATAAAATATGCTATAAAAGTGACGATATTATGTCGCTCTATATACAATTTACAAAAAATTCAGTATAAATGAAAGGACTTTTGGAAAACGATTTCAAAAGAGTGTAAAATAAGGGTGGAAGTAATAGAATTACACTTTAATACTAGGGAGGGCTTTTTATGAAAGCAGCTGTAGTAACCAAAGATCATAGAGTAAGTATTGAAGAAAAACGTTTAAGAGAATTAAGACCTGGAGAAGCATTAGTAAAGACTGAATATTGTGGTGTATGTCATACTGATTTACATGTTAAAAATGCAGATTTCGGTGACGTAACAGGTGTAACATTAGGACATGAAGGAATTGGACGTGTCATTAAAATTGCTGATAACGTAGATTCATTAAAGGTAGGGGATCGTGTATCTATAGCATGGATGTATGCAGCATGTGGTAATTGTGAGTATTGCACAACTGGTAGAGAAACATTATGCAGGGATGTCCTTAATGCCGGATATACTGTTGATGGGGCAATGGCTGAAGAAGTCATTGTTGATGCGAATTATGCAGTTAAAGTTCCCGAAAATCTTGATCCAGCGGCTGCTTCATCTATTACCTGTGCAGGTGTGACAACATATAAAGCAGTAAAAGTGAGTGGTATCGAACCAGGACAATGGTTAGGCGTATTTGGTGTGGGAGGATTAGGTAATTTAGCATTGCAATACGCCAAAAACGTAATGGGCGCGAAAGTCGTTGCATTTGACATTAATGATGATAAATTAAATTTTGCTAAAGAGCTTGGTGCTGATGCAATCATAAATTCAACTAATGTTGATCCTATTGAGGAAGTTAATCGTCTAACGAATAATAAAGGATTAGATGCAACGGTGATTACTGCTGTAGCTAAAACACCTTTTAATCAAGCAGTTGATGTTGTTAAGGCGGGTGCACGTGTGGTAGCAGTAGGACTTCCAGTAGATAAAATGGATTTAGATATTCCACGTTTAGTGCTTGATGGAATTGAAGTCGTTGGTTCATTAGTTGGTACCAGACAAGATTTAAGAGAAGCATTTCAATTTGCTGCCGAAAATAAAGTTATTCCTAAAATCCAATTAAGACAATTATCTGAAATTAACGATATTTTTGATGAAATGGAAAAAGGAACAATTACGGGTCGAATGGTAATTGATATGAAAAGCACGCACTGAAAGTGAACATAAAAGATAATATAATATTTAGAAATTAAACTATCTTTTGATTTGTGAATGTAAAAAAGGAAGGGCTAATTATGCGATTTAAATTAAAAGAAGATGAAATTTTAGAATTTTTAGATTTAAATTTTCCACAACAAACATTTGAAAAAGGTCGTCTCCTTATTGGGCAAAATAAGAGACAACCATTACACGTTTATTATTTTGGAAAAAAATTCTTGGCTCTTTTAAATGTAAATTTTAACACTTTTGAATATATTAAAGTAGATGAAGTCGATTATAATGATATAAAAAAATCACTTTAAAAGACGGACTGCTTTTTAAAAAAATGTTTATTGAGACAGAGGATTTTATGTTTAACTATAGTACATCTAAAGCTCTTTTAAGTGATTTTCAAAATAATAATTTTAATTACTTTATTCAAAATAAAAAAGAGCGTGTTATATTTGAAGATGGGCATTTCCTCTAAAATATATGATTGAAAACTAACTCTAACCTTGAATATTTTATAGAAATACAATTTGATAATGCTATAATATATTATAGATTTAAAAATATTTTGAGGAATATGAGGTTAAAAGATGAAAAAGACAATGTTCATCATTGCAGCAATGATATTCGGCATCGTATATTTCGATAAATATAGATTTTTATTAAAAAAATATGAAATTGACATTATTGATGTTGAATAATTGTAAATCTGATTGAAGTGATAGGTGACATTTATATTAAATGTGTGAGTTCTCTATGGCAACAATATCTAGAATAGGAAAGCACCACTTTCACCTCAGTTATGAATTGTGAATATGTGAAAAGAATCTGAGACAAGATTAATGTTTCAGGTTCTTTTCATATTGTGTAAATTTTTGACATGAACACATGTCTTGAGTACTACAAGCAATAGCAGTTTTATGCTATAATGACATTTATTATTGTAAGGGTTAAGGTGAGTAGTAAATTGAATAAAAATATTAACATTCAAACCCGTCAAGTTTTGAAACAGAATGGTGAAAAGCAGAGATTTGAGTTTACTACAAAAGGTTCTTGGCAACAAAAATTTGCAGATTTTATACGTTACGAAGAACAAATTGAAGATGCTAAAGTTAATGTTACGATTAAAATTGAAGATAGCGGTGTAAAGTTAATTCGTAAAGGCGACATTAATATGAACTTACATTTCGTCGAAGGACATGAGACGACAACACTCTATGATGTACCTACCGGAAAAATACCTTTAACTGTTAAAACACTAAGCCTTATGCATTTCGTTACTCATAATGGCGGTAAACTTAAAATACATTATGAGTTATATCAAGATGAACAAAAGATGGGTTCTTATCAATATGAAATAAATTATAAGGAGATAAGCGAATGAATATAATCGATCAGGTTAAACAGACGCTAATAGAAGAAATAGAAGCTAGTATTAGAAAAGCTAACCTCGCAGAAGATATTCCAGAAATTAAAATTGAAATACCTAAAGATACTAAAAATGGAGATTATTCTTCTAATATTGCTATGGTTTTAACAAAAATTGCTAAGCGTAATCCACGTGAAATTGCGCAAGCTATTGTCGATCATTTAGATACAAGCAAAGCACACGTTAAACAGGTTGATATTGCTGGGCCAGGTTTCATCAACTTTTATCTGGATAATCAATATTTAACAGACATTATTCCAGAAGCTATCACAAAAGGTGATCGATTTGGATATGCAACACAATCTAAGAATACTAACATTTTATTAGAATATGTATCAGCTAATCCAACAGGAGACTTACATATTGGTCATGCTAGGAATGCAGCTGTAGGCGATTCTTTAGCTAATATTCTCATTGCGGCTGGTTACAATGTTACACGTGAATATTATATTAATGACGCAGGTAATCAAATCACTAATTTAGCACGATCAATTGAAGCACGATACTTCGAAGCTTTAGGTGATACGAGTTATGAGATGCCGGCAGACGGTTATAATGGTAAAGACATTATTGAAATCGGTAAAGATCTCGCTGTTAAACATCCAGAAATAAAAGACTACTCTGATGAAGAACGCTTAAAAACGTTTAGACAACTTGGTGTCGATTATGAAATGGAAAAATTAAAAAAGGATTTATCTGATTTTAACGTGCACTTTGATAATTGGTTTAGCGAAACATCTTTATATGAAAATGGCGCGATTAAAAATACATTATCTAAAATGAAAGAGCTAGGCTATACGTATGAAGCAGATGGCGCGACTTGGTTACGTACAAGTGACTTTAAAGACGATAAAGATCGTGTATTAATAAAAAAAGACGGTAATTACACTTATTTCACACCAGATACGGCCTATCACTACAATAAGATTAATAGAGGAAATGATATTTTAATTGATTTAATGGGTGCTGATCACCACGGTTATATTAACCGTCTCAAAGCTAGCTTAGAAACATTTGGTGTAGACAGCGATCGTCTTGAAATTCAAATTATGCAAATGGTTCGCCTTATGCAAAACGGAGAAGAAGTGAAGATGAGTAAGCGTACAGGCAATGCGATTACTTTACGTGAAATTATGGATGAAGTCGGTATCGATGCTGCACGTTATTTCTTAACAATGCGTAGTCCTGATTCTCATTTTGACTTTGATTTAGAGTTAGCTAAAGAGCAATCTCAAGACAATCCAATTTATTACGCACAATATGCACATGCACGAATTTGTTCTATTCTAAAGCAAGCTAAAGAACAAGGTATTGAAGTGTCTACTGATGCAGACTTTTCTAAAATAAATAATGATAAAGCAATAGACTTATTAAAAAAAGTAGCAGAATTCGAATCGACGATAGAGAGTGCAGCCGAACATCGTGCACCTCATCGTCTAACTAATTATATTCAGGATCTAGCTGCAGCATTCCATAAATTTTATAATGCTGAAAAAGTGCTTACAGATGATACGGAAAAAACTAAAGCACATGTAGCTATGATTGAAGCGGTGCGTATTACCTTGCACAATGCATTAGCATTAGTAGGTGTTACAGCACCAGAATCTATGTAAAACTTCATAAAATAGATACACGAGAGCCTGTGACATATTTATATGTACAGGCTCTTACATTATTTAGTCCTTATTATTGATGCATTCCAAAAAGAAAAAACAAGCAAAGCAAACCGATATTGGGACACAGCATAAAGTTTGTTATAAAAGGAATATTAACAATTAGGTAGGACAACACCTCAGACTTCTTGGGAAAATTGGACAATGTAGCATGCGAGATATAACAATCATGCGAAGATTTGTAGGGGGAGAAATCATGTTATCAATAGAAAAATTATATCAAATTCTATATCAAAATATGGGCCCTCAATATTGGTGGCCAGCAGAAACGCCAATAGAAATGATGCTTGGGGCAATTCTAGTCCAAAATACTAATTGGAACAATGCAGATATAGCGTTATCAAGATTAAAAGAAGAAACTTCTTTTAATGCACAGACGATATTGAAAATGCCTTTAGAATCGTTGCAGCAAGTGATACGTTCGAGTGGTTTCTATAAAAATAAAGCTAAGGCTATACAGGCATTGTTACTATGGTTAAATCAACATCATTTTGATTATAGTAGTATAGCTAAGTTATACGGTGATAGCTTAAGAAAAGAATTACTCACCATCCGTGGTATAGGTGAAGAGACCGCCGATGTCTTAATAGTATATATTTTTAAAGGTAAAGAATTCATACCTGATAGTTATACTAGACGTATTTTTAGAAAATTGGGATATCAACATACAGAAAGTTATCATAAATTGAAACAGGAATTAACACTTCCTGAATCATTTTCAAATCAAGATGCAAATGAGTTTCACGCTTTATTAGATAATTTTGGGAAAAATTATTTTAATGGTAAGGGGAAACAACGCTATACCTTTTTAGATACCTATTTTAAAAAATAAGTATTGACCTTAACGTAACGTCATACCTCATACTTTAATTCAGGAGGTGAAATGATGAAAGAACGCTTCAGTCCCAAAACGCTTTCTGACATTACCGGAGTTAGTATACGCACGCTTCATTATTATCATGAAAAGGGGTTACTCGTGCCACAACAAATGAGTGCTAATGGATACCGATATTATAATGTTCAAGATATTTCAAAGTTACAATATATTCTCTTTTTAAAGGAATTAGATTTAACATTAAAGCAAATACAGACGTATTTTGAAGGTGATAGTGATTTTAGAACTAAAATATTACATGATAATTTTTATCACATTGTTAAAAAAAGAGATCGCTTAAACGATATTATCCGTACGTTAGAACATCATTTTCACAAAGATAACGATGAGATTGAGGTAACTACAATGCAAAATTTCAATTTAAATGAACAGTATGAAAAAGAAGCAGCAAGTAAGTATGGAGATACTCATTATTATCAAGCATATAAAGATAAACAAAAATGTAAGGATGAATCAGAACAGCAAAATCATTTTGAGGAAATTAATAAGCAATTAAATATGTTTTTTGACGAAATGAATCAACTATACTTAAACAAAGTTTCTATACTTGAAGCAAGTGGAAAAACTAAGAAATTACAATGTATTTTGAAAGAACAAGTTCCTAATTGTGACAATCAATTTTTAGAATATATAGCTCAGATTTATATTGAGGACGAGCGATTTGTAAAGTTTATTAACAAGCAACGTGAACGTGGTTTGAATTTATACATTTCTGACGCGATAAAAACATTTATTAAATTATAAAACATTATGTGTCTGGGACATTGTTGATTGTCTCAGACATTTTAGCATTTTACCGATTGATACTAACATTATAAAACTGATCAACACAGAAAATTTCAACGAGAAATTCCACAGACAAGGCAAGTTGGGGTCGGGGCCCCAACACAGAAAATTTCAACGAGAAATTCTACGGACAAAGCAAGTTGGGGTTGTGGCCCCAACACAGAGAATTTCAATGAGAAATTCTACGGACAAAGCAAGTTGGGGTTGTGGCCCCAACACAGAGAATTTCAACGAGAAATTCTACAGACAAAGCAAGTTGGGGTTAAATATATTAATAGATTTAATTCAAAGTTGTCTTTTTTCATATTTTGTGAAAATCAAATAAAATTGTATCTACAAATATTGGTATATTTTGATATGATGAATAGGAACATTAAAAATAATTTGTGAAAGGGTGATGCTCCAAATGAAAAGTAAACTATGGATAGTTATATGTGCATTGATTGTAGTACTGGCTGCATGTGGTCAAGATGCCAATCATTCATCTAATAATAAAGACACTGAAAAAAGCGATAAAAAATATCATAGAATTATTTCGCTCATTCCTAGTAACACAGAAATTTTATATCGCTTAGGAATCGGAGAAGATATAGTTGGTGTATCCACTGTGGATGATTATCCTAAAGATGTAAAAAAAGGTAAAAAACAATTCGATGCGATGAATTTAAATAAAGAAGAATTAATAAAAGCTAAACCGGATTTGATTTTAGCGCATGAGTCACAGAAAAATTCTGCAGGTAAAGTGCTAAAGTCACTTAAAGATAAGGGAGTAAAAGTCGTTTATGTGAAAGATGCACAATCGATTGATGAAACTTATGATACTTTTAAATCAATTGGACAATTAACGGATCGTGAAAAACAAGCTAAAGAACTTGTTGATGAAACAAAACACAATGTAGAAAAAATCATTAACTCCGTTCCTAAACATCATAAGAAACAAGAAGTGTTTATGGAAGTATCGTCTAAACCAGACATTTACACTGCCGGAAAAGATACCTTCTTTAACGATATGTTAGAGAAACTAGATGCTAAAAATAGTTTTGATGATGTTAAAGGTTGGAAATCAGTAAGTAAAGAAAGCATTATTAAACGTAATCCTGATATTCTGATTTCCACAGAAGGTAAATCAAAATCAGACTACATAGAAATGATAAAAAAACGTGGCGGTTTTGATAAAATTAATGCTGTTAAAAATACACGTATTGAAACAGTAGATGGGGATGAAGTTTCTCGACCAGGTCCTCGTATTGATGAAGGTCTAAAGGATTTAAGAGACGATATATATAAAAAATAGTCATTTGAATACTATGTATTGTATTTTACTTAGATGATTAATTTTATTAATAAGCTGACAGAGATGTATTTCAAACGCCTGGGACAGTAGTTATTGTCTCAGGTATTTTTAATATTTATGATAGACGGATATTGAATTAAACTGATGCAAATATGCCATTTGATTCAACTTCATTACTCGATGACTAAATCGTGCAACGAATGGAAGCCAGTCGTTTTACACTTTTTAAGTATTGTTTTGTTAATATAGTGATTAAGAAAGTATTGAAAGAGAGAGTTATGAATAAATATAGAAGTGTCATTATATGGTTATTTATTTTAATATTAAGCATGAGCTTAAGTTTAAGCTGGGATGTAGGAAAACTTGATGATGTTTTTAATCAAACCATACTATTCCAGGTTCGTTTACCTAGATTACTTGAAGCCATGCTCACTGGTGCAGTACTTACATTAGCTGGCCAAGTGTATCAAATTGTGTTAAATAATCCACTTGCAGATAGTTTTACATTGGGATTAGCTAGTGGTGCATCATTAGGATCTGGAATTGCTTTATTTTTGGGACTTAGTTTTTTATGGTTCCCTATATTTTCCATTATTTTCAGTTTAATCACACTGTTACTTGTTTTAAGTGTTTCAGCGATGTTAGCCAAAGGATATCCTGTTCAAATGCTTATATTAACGGGATTACTATTTGGTGCACTATTAAATGCATTATTGTATTTGCTTGTTTTGATTAATCCTAAGAAGATGAATCCAATTGCTAGTTATCTGTTCGGTGGTTTTGCATCAGCTGAATATCAGGATGTTATGATTATTAGTTTGATAGCATCTGTCGCAATCATAGTATTATTTTTAATGCAAAAAGGAATTAAATTACTGCAAGTTGGTGAATTGAAAAGTCAGTCTCTAGGATTAAATGTACAACAAGTAACGTATATTGTTCTTATAGTAGCCTCCATCATGACAGCAGTTGTGGTCGCATACGTTGGAGTTATTGGTTTTATAGGCATGATTATTCCACAACTGATTAGAAAATTTTATTGGCGTTATCAAATAGGTTTACAAATGTTATTGAATATAATCATAGGTGCTGTAGTCATGATAATTGCAGATTTTATAGGAAGTACAATGATACAACCTATACAAATTCCTGTAGGCATCGTGATGGCATTGCTCGGTGTACCAGTCCTATTTTATATTTTAATTAAACAGACTAACATATGACGTTCACACTACTCTTTTGCTACAATAGTATTATTAAAATATTAAGAGGTCATTGAAAATGAATTTAAACTGCATTAAGGCTATCGTCTTTGATTTAGAAGGTACTCTATTAGATAGAGTAAAATCGCGTGAAAAGTTTATAGAAGAGCAATATGAACGGTTTCATGATTATTTTATTCATGTGCAATTAGCAGATTATAAGAATAAATTTATTGAATTAGACGATGATGAAGACAACGATAAACCTGATCTATATAAGGAAATCATTAAACAATTTCATATCGACCGTCTTAAATGGAAAGATTTATTTAATGACTTTGAAATGCATTTCTATCGTTACGTTTTCCCTTACTATGATACTTTGTATACATTAGAAAAGTTATCGAAACATCATTACATGATTGGTGTGATTGCAAATGGGAAATCCAAAATTAAACAATTTAGATTGCATTCATTGGGTATTATGCACGTTATTAATTATTTAACTACTTCTGAAACTGTAGGCTATCGTAAGCCACATCCTAAAATCTTTGAAGATATGATTGATCAATTGGGGGTTAAACCATCTGAAATAATGTATGTCGGAGATGATGCATTAAACGATGTTGCTCCTGCACGTGCAATGGGGATGGTAAGTGTGTGGTATAAACAAGAAGATGCAGAATTGGAGCCATTAACAGAAGAAGTAGATTATACGATTACTACCATAGAGGAATTGCTTAAAATTTTACCAGATAATTTTGAAACAGAAGGAGAAGAACAACATGGCAATGGATTTAATTACTAAACAAGACGGTACAACATTACACTATAGTACTATGGGACAAGGATATCCTGTCGTACTCGTGCATACCGCTTTTGATAATTATGCTGTTTTTAATGATTTAGCTAAGGTATTAGCAAAGTCTTTTCAGGTTGTGCTTATCGATTTGAGAGGACATGGTTACTCTGATAAGCCTAGAAATATAGAGTTTTATGACTTTGCTGACGATATAAAATTTTTATTAGATGCTATATATATAGATGAAGCAGCATTTATTGGGCACGAGATGGGGGCACTTATTGCTGCTGATATGTCTGTTAGAAATCCTGGCTATATATCCTCAATCACATTAGTTAATCCTACTTCAATAGAAGGTGAATTGCCTGAAGAACGCTTGTTCAGAAAATATGCGCATAAAATACGTAACTGGGAAGATGATAAGCAAGAAAAATTTTTAGATAAACGTAGATATTATAAAGCGCGTAAGATGAATAAATTTTTAAAGCATGTCGTTGATACAAATAGTATTTCTACTAAAGAAGAAATTCAAGCTGTTAAAGATGTCTTCAAATCTGAAGGTATTGCAGATGTTTTCAAGCATGTTCAAGTTCCTACGCTTATTGTTGCTGGAGAACACGGAGAACGTACAACTACACTAGAAGCTAAAGAAGTCGCAGATTTGATTCAACACTGTGAATTTAACGTCTATCAACATTCAAGTGCATATCCTTTTGTTGAAGAACAGGCTCAATTTACTCAAGAGACAACAAACTTCATTCAACAACATGCACCTAAATAAAAGAGTTCACACTGAGATTTTGTAAGGTAATAATCAATGAATTAAGAAAGATAGGTTTCTCTATAAGCGCTAAAACAGTTGTTAAAAAAGTCATCTACTAAATCCACGTAATCATTTTGTAATATTATTGTTATTTTAGTAATATTTATAGTACAATTAACATGAGCACAGAAGACATAAAGAATTAAAGGAGTGAGTGCTTATGAAGAAACTAATAACATCATTACTTGTTTTAGGATTAGTTTTAACTGGAGTAAGCGTTGGAAACAACGTTGAAGCGGCAACTGGTAATTCAATGAAAACAGTACAACAATTAAACAAAGGTGATAAATCATTAGAAAACGTTAAGATAGGCGAATCAATGAAGAGTGTATTAAAAAAGTATAGTCATCCTATCTATTCTTATAACCCAAATAGTAATGAAAAGTATTACGAATTTAGAACTGATAAAGGTGTTTTGCTAGTAACAGCTAATGGTAAAAAAGAAAGAGGAAATGTTACACGCGTATCAATGACATATAATGATGCAAACGGCCCTTCATACAAAGCCGTAAAACAACAACTTGGTCATAAAGCTATAAGTCGTGTACATTATAATAATGTTACAGGTAACTTTGGCTATATTCAAAAAGATCAAGCAAGTTATCAATTCAGTTCAAATTCACCAAAGGATAAAAATGTGAAGTTATATCGTATAGATTTAAATAAATAAGAAGAATTGGATATACGTTTTATAAGATAAAATAGTTTGAAATTTGAAGAGTTTAAAGTTGAAATCATAATTTGTAAAATGGATTTCACTTTAGCTCTTCTTTTCATTTTAGTTGCTAATGATGATATGATTAATCATTATGTTCAAGTAAAATTGTAAGATGTATGATAAAATTTTAATTTGAAAATGATTAACTTATGAAATCTACAAATTACATCAAGATTTAAATGAAAAGGAGTAAATCATGCGTACGAATGATAAAGTATTACTCGAAAATATTAATGATTATTTTAGTCACAAAGGAATGTCACCACACTTAATTGATGATATAAAAGAAAAATATCGACAAGATATTAAAAAGTCTGAAGAAAAAGATCAAGATTACATTGAATATAGAGGTAAATCACCTGCGCAATTAATATTAACAATTCAGCGTAATTTGTTTGCATTACAACTCAATCCAATGATTTTCTTTATCATTAACTTTATTCTTATTTCATATTTGTACGATAAACAATATGTACCTTTTCAAGCAATTACCGGTATAAGCTTGTTTTATTGCTTAGTTATATTTCCAATAACACTCATTTTATATGTGCGTATTGCCAAAAAAAATTATCTATACAGTAATAAGTATGAAATGAGAACTGGAATAATCATTGGTATTATTGCTTTAATTCTAGTAATTATGCAAGGGTTTCACTTTAACTGGGCTATTATTCCTATTTCTATCTATGGTCATCAGTTTGTATTTTTCGCTGGAATTATTTTAAGTCTTGTTGGTATATTCTTTAAACGTATAGAATTTGTAGGAGTTGGCTTACTATTTTGTCAAAAAACAATAGATGCAATGGTAACTGACCCGGAAATTGCACAGTTTTTCTCTTTAGCAATTTGGATTATACTTGTTGTGCTAATCATTTTTTATACGATACGTTTATCTGAACGCACTAAATCATCATAATACAAAGATTTAAACTCAGAAAATATGCTAGACATATCTTTCTGAGTTTTTTAATTTATTAAAATATATCATTTGTTTACCATATAAGTTTGTTTTAGAAAATGAATCACTATTTTAATATACAAATAATTTAATTACACTGAAAATAACCTAAAAGCGTAACACTATTTTAATATGGGTATATAAATGACTAAAGGGAGGTGCCAAGATGAATAAAATTCAAATTTGTAATCAGATTGAACTTAACTATATTGATGAAGGCGAAGGCATCCCCATCATTTTAATTCATGGATTAGATGGAAACTTGGCAGGATTTAAAGATTTAAAAAATGAACTCAAGAAGCAGTATAGAGTAATTACTTATGATGTCAGAGGTCATGGAAAATCTTCACGAACAGAATCATATGAATTAAAAGATCATGTTGAAGATTTAAATGATTTAATGGGAGCATTAAATATCGATTCTGCACATATTTTAGGACATGATATGGGGGGCATCATTGCGAGTGAATTTACTGAAAAATATCAATATAAAGTGATTACATTGACAATTGTTTCGGCCAAAAGTGAAGACATTGCAAATGGTTTCAACAAATTAATGGTTGATTACCAAGAAGAATTAGCAGGCTTTAATAAATCTGAGGCAATGATTATTTTATTCTCTAAATTATTTAAAGAGAAAGATAAAGCAATGAAATGGTATCAAAGCCAAAAATTATACAATAGACCAACTCCGGAAGAAAGTGCAATTGCAGTACGTGCATTGCTTAATATTAAAGATTTAACTCGTGTTCATCATAATGTGTCCATACCTACTTTAATTGTGAATGGTAAGTATGACCCACTCATACAAAATAAAAGTCATTATGATATGGATCAATATTATGATCAAGTTACAAAAATTGTATTTGATAATTCAGGACATGCACCACATATCGAGGAACCAGAAAAATTCCTGAAACTCTACTTAGATTTTGTTAGTTAAAAAATAAGAACATAAATAAAAACCCTTAAATGATTATTGTCGGAAAATCATTTGAGGGTTTTGTAGTAGCAGTAAAGTTTGGACTCAGATCACTATCGTATTAACTTAATAAAAGAGTAAAACAGTCTTATCTTTCATAAGTGAAAGAAATATCTGTTTTACTCCCTAGCCATTATACTTCATTTTCATTATTTGCTTCTGTGATACGGTTGTTTACTCGTTTAAGTAAATCATCGATTTTTTTACGCTGCTTAGAATCTACTAAGATTAAAACAGTTCTTTCATCGTGTTCATTACGTTTTTTATTAAAGTAATTTTCTTGAGATAAATTTTTAACAGCTTTAACAACTTGAGGTTGTTTATAATTTAAGTGATTGATAATATCTTTAAGATAATATTCCTCTTCTTTATTCTCACTAATATAAGTTAATACTGCAAATTCTTCAAAGCTGATTGAGAATTCTTTTTTAATTATTCCTTTTAATCTGTCAGCATAAGTGACCATAGCTAATAATTCAAAGCAGTCATTGATTTTTGAAATAGCCATTAATGAAACCTCCCTATTTATATCATATCCATAAATCTTAAAACCCATCTTTTTAAATTTAAAGATAGTTAATTATATTATTGAATTAAGATTACTTGGATACTATACCCTAATTTATTAATTTATATCTATTTTTCTTATGAAAATACGAAAGTGTCCGTCATAATATAGTATTAATTTAAATTTAAAGAATATATTTAATGCTATATTATTTAGTTAATTATAACTAAATAAAATTAAGAAGTAAACAAATAAGTGTTTATAAAACAAATTATCTTTTAAAGTTTATACTTGAATTAGCAATGTAGCATTTGCTATATTCAAAAAAAATAAGATTGTTTCTAATTTTCCTTAATTTAATAAAAATTATACTAAAAAGAATACTTTTTGGAAAGAATTTTACTAACATTTTTTATATATAAATGTTTATTAATTTAGAAGTAGGATTTTTAACAACTTTTTCATCTATCAATAAGCCTTTAGTTATATTAATATACCCACTTTTTAAACTCTTTTTGTATGTTACTTCTCTTTTTGTAATTTTCCCGTTTTTTAGAATTAAAACATAGCGTTTTTGAACAATAGCTGACGTAGGTAACTCTATGTCATTTGAGGCTAATTTGATTTTAAAGTGTGTTCCAATTTGATGATTGGGTTGTGTAGAAAGTAAAATGTCGTAATATGAGACGCCATTTTTTATTTTTGATGGTATATTCGAAATTTCTTTAATTTTACTAGTAAATTGAGTGTTGTCACTAGATGTTACAGAAATATTTTGATTTATTTTTAATAAATTCAACTCAGATTCTGATATATTAGCACGAATAATACGTTCGTTGCTATTAATTTGCACTATCTTTTCGTTTGGTTTTGAAGGGATAGAATTAATATATGAAATACTTCCATTAATTGGTGAAAATAAAGTGGATTTAATTGAGGATTTAGTTTGAATCATTTGTAATTTTAGCTGATTAAGGAATGAATAATAATGTAAATCATTTTTAGAATTTAAAGTTTTGTTGTTACGTTCATTACTAAGTGTATTTTGGAGTTCCTCATATAAATGATCTTTTTCATAATTGTAATATTCTAACACTGGAGTGTTTTTAGATACTTTGCTATGATTTTTTACTAAAAGTTTTTGGAGTTGTCCTAAAGTGGGAGTGTAGTAGAAAATATAGCTGTTAAGAGGGGCTTGTATACCAGTTGTTGAAAGGAGTAATTTGGGCTTTGCTTTTATAGTTTTTATATTTTTAATATCTTCTGTTTTAGAAGTTAATTTAGAGAAAGTAATGTAACTAAAACTACAAGTTGTGAGAATGAAAATGAATAGTAATGAAGAAATAACGATGCGTTGCTTGGTCATGGATGTTCACCTCATAATATTATTGTGAGGTTATTATAAACTATTATTTTAAATGAAAATATATTAATTTTAAAATAAGCATTACTTTTGGTTTGTATATTGTTTTATTTCAAAAAATAAAGTAAATCAATTTAATAAATTGAAAAATAGAAGGCTATCTTTAATTTTAAAATATATGATTCTACATAAATGTTACTATAAGAAGAATCACTCATAAAAACTGCCAACAAAGACAAAATCTTTGTTGGCAGTTCGAAATAGACATTTATTTGTATGAGGAATCTACATTAATATAAGCGGATAATTTTTATTCAGAATAAGGAATTTAAAATAATCGTAATAAAATAATACCTATAGCTATACATAATAATCCACCTAACTTACGTGATGTTATTTTGTTTTTAGGTGAACCCAACAAACCGAAATGATCGATAATAATACCCATAATCATTTGGCCCATCATAGCAATTATAGTAGTTAAAGCTGCTCCTAAGAAAGGCATTAAAATAATATTAGATGTTACGAATGCCATTCCTAGTATCCCTCCAATAAAATAAATAGATTTAATCTTACCTAGTGTTTTATGAGTAGATGATATTTTCAGACTACGATTAAATACTAATGTTAATATAAATAACGCTATTGTACCAACGCTAAATGATATGAGTGAAGCAAATATGGATGAGTGTGTGTGTTGAGCCAGTGTGCTGTTGATTGTTGTTTGGATTGGCGGAGCGAAACCAAATACGAATCCAATAAGCAACCAGAATACTATTGGTGTATTCTTATGTCTATTAACAGGATGTCTACGAACATAATTCATAAATATAATTCCAGTAATTAAAAATATAATTCCAACACCTTTAAATAATGTAAAAGATTGTTGATGGGCGCCCAATAATCCAAATGTATCAATGATTACACCCATAATAATTTGCCCTGTAACCGTAATAACAACAGTAAGTGCTGCGCCTAATCTTGGTAATAATAATAAGTTTCCAGTTAAATAGATAACACCTAATAGTCCTCCTAGGACCCAAGTATAGTTAAGTGTTTGCTTAGAAAAGAATTCTGGTGTTAATACTTGTGGATGAATAATGATATTAAGCACAAGTAAGCATATTGTTCCGACAGCAAAAGATATGGTTGAAGCATAAAAAGATGAACGGGTAAATTGGCTTAGCCTTGAGTTGATTGAAGTTTGAATAGGAAGTAACATGCCAACAAAAATTCCTAAAAGATATAGAAAAAACAATGATAAAAACCAACTTTCTCAATTTAATATGATTATCATACCATTCATAATCATGTTTCTAAAATGATTGAGCCATAAGCAAAGTATAGAAATAAGTTGTGAATGTTCCGAGGTGTCATACAGCCGATACTATTTTGATGAATCATTATAATAAAATGCACATTAAACAAGTTTTAGAATTAAAAAAAGCGAGACATCATTTTGAATTTGATATCTCACTTCATATTAATAAAAGAACAATGTAAATTAAGTTCTTTTTTAGACTTGAACAATTTTAAAAAATTTGTTCTTCGATAAGTCTTTTTTATGATTTTAGTACTTTAAATAAAGCGTCAAAAATAATGTTTTATGAATTAATTTTTATCTTCAAATATAACAGTTGTACTTTTATCAATAAGTTGTGCAGCATAAATTTTGACAGGCTTTCCCAAACTAAATCTTAAAATGTCTAATTCTAAAAGTTGGTTCATACTTTCTTTAATTAATTGTTCTGTAGTAATAGCGTTAAAATCGGGTAATAGTAATTTGACGGGTTTATTAAGATTTGATTTAAATACGAGTTCCAAAGTTTTTGACATACTGATGTATCCTCCTTAAATTAAAGATTCTGTTTTAACGATCTCGACTTTGTCATACTCTTCGCCACTGATACGTTCAATGATGGAACGAAAAGATTTGATTTGATCATTAGAAACAAGCGGATTAATGTTAGAAAAACGACGCTTATGTTCGACTACTTTACCTTCAGAATTATGTTTGATTTGAGTAAAGATAATCGTCACTTGATTGACTTCATTCATAATAAAACCTCCTTTCACTATATATATCGAAATAGATTGAAAAAAAAGGACACATTTTTTGAAAAATATAGGCAAATGCCTTTGATGTGATACAAACGTCATTTATCATTAATTATGAAACCTGTTTTAGAAGGTATATGAGGTAAGTAGAATTGTTAAGTTGTAAAAGAAAAAATTGGAACCTGATATTTAAAATAACCAACTTAAAAGATTGATCAGTGTCTAAAATTACTATTTATATATGAATTAAAATATTAAGATCTCCCAATATGAGAATGAATTAGTTTAAGTTTATCGATGATTGAAAAATTATAGCCTCATGGATTCTATCTTATATAAAATAAAGTTCTATTCCCTTTTGGATATAAATAAGAATAGTTACCTTTTTGTGATATGCCAATTCAGAAAAAAAGCGACAGTGCTTGAATCTATGTATGCTCAATAAACTCATTCAAATCAACTAGCAATATCAAATCATAAATCGTGTTGCACCATAATAAGGATTAAAACCTGTTAGTTTAACTAATTTAAGAAAAACATTTGATTATCTTCTCTTTCAATCGGGAATATTAATTTCTATCATTCAACAATATTTTGGATATCAGATAACTTAAGAAATATTGAGATTTATTGAAATACGATATGTTTCAAATCGCCATACAATGATTACACTTAATATAAATGTAAAAAGAAAAGGAGGGGTTAAATGAGTTTAGTATATCTTATGGCGACTAATTTATTAGTCATGCTCATAGTTTTATTCACTCTGAGTCATCGTCAACTAAGAAAGGTTGCGGGCTATGTTGCATTAATAGCTCCTATTGTGACATCTACATATTTTATTATGAAAATACCAGATGTGATTCGAAATAAGTTTATTGCTGTTCGATTACCATGGATGCCTTCAATTGATATTAATTTAGATTTAAGATTAGATGGTTTAAGTTTAATGTTCGGCTTAATTATTTCGCTAATAGGTGTGGGTGTATTTTTTTATGCTACGCAATATTTATCCCACAGTACGGACAATCTTCCTAGATTTTTCATCTATTTACTATTATTTATGTTCAGTATGATTGGCATTGTAATAGCTAATAATACCATCTTAATGTATGTATTTTGGGAACTCACAAGTATTTCCTCATTCTTGCTTATATCCTATTGGTACAATAATGGTGAAAGTCAATTAGGCGCCATTCAATCTTTCATGATTACAGTGTTTGGTGGGCTAGCGTTATTAACAGGATTTATCATTTTATATATCATTACAGGAACAAACACAATTACTGATATCCTTAATCAACGCAATGCAATTTCACGACATCCTTTATTTATACCAATGATTTTGATGCTATTATTAGGTGCTTTTACCAAATCTGCACAATTTCCGTTTCATATTTGGTTACCAAAGGCCATGGCAGCACCTACACCAGTAAGTGCTTATCTTCATTCGGCAACAATGGTAAAGGCTGGAATCTTTTTACTATTTAGATTTACACCTTTATTGGGACTTAGTAATGTTTATATTTATACAGTGACATTTGTTGGTCTAATAACTATGTTATTTGGATCTTTAACTGCTTTACGACAATACGACTTAAAAGGTATACTCGCTTATTCTACAATAAGTCAATTAGGTATGATTATGACAATGGTAGGTCTAGGTGGCGGTTATGCTCAGCACACATCAGATGAATTGTCTAAGTTTTATATTTTAGTTTTATTTGCTGGCTTATTCCATTTAATGAATCATGCGGTTTTTAAATGTGCATTATTTATGGGCGTTGGTATCATTGATCACGAGTCCGGAACACGTGATATTCGTTTGCTAAATGGTATGCGTAAAGTCTTCCCTAAAATGCATATTGTCATGTTGCTCGCTGCATTATCTATGGCAGGTGTTCCTTTTTTAAATGGCTTTTTAAGTAAGGAAATGTTTTTAGATTCGTTAACTAAAGCAAACGAACTTGATCAATATGGCTTCGTATTAACGTTTGTGATTATTTCAATAGGTGTCATCGCGAGTATATTGACTTTTACTTATGCACTTTACATGATAAAAGAAACATTCTGGGGAAATTACAATATAGAAAAATTTAAACGTAAACAAATACATGAACCATGGCTATTTAGTTTACCAGCTGTGATTTTAATGTTACTCATTCCAGTTATCTTCTTTGTTCCAAACGTTTTTGGCAACTTTGTTATTTTGCCCGCAACCAGATCTGTATCTGGGATAGGTGCGGAGGTTGATGCATTTGTGCCACATATTTCTCAGTGGCATGGTGTGAATCTTCCATTAATTTTAAGTATAGTTGTTATTATTATTGGACTTATTTTAGCTCTAGTTGTGAATTGGAAAGAGGTTACGCATCAAATAATCAAAAGTGCTTCGATTACAGATGGCTATCGGAAAATTTATAGAGAATTTGAATTATACTCAGCCCGTGGTATACGTGCATTGATGAATAATAAATTGAATTATTACATCATGATTACATTATTTATTTTTGTAGCTATTGTAGTTTATGGATATTTGACTGTGGGTTTTCCTCATGTACATCAGCTTCATATTAGTTCTTTCGGACCGTTGGAAGTTATCTTATCAGTTGTAACATTGATTATCGGCATTTCATTAATCTTTATTCGTCAACGACTAACGATGGTGGTATTGAATGGAATGATTGGATTCGCAGTTACATTATATTTTATTGCAATGAAAGCTCCAGATTTAGCTTTAACACAGTTAGTTGTTGAAACTATTACGACAATCTTATTTATTGTTAGTTTTTCGAGACTACCTAACATCCCTCGAGTTAAGGCAAATTTAAAAAAAGAGACCTTCAAAATCATTGTGTCACTTGTTATGGCATTGACGGTGGTATCACTTATTTTTGTTGCTCAACAAGCAGATGGTATGCCTTCAATTGCTAAATTTTATGAAGATGCATATGAACTTACAGGTGGAAAAAATATTGTCAATGCTATACTAGGTGACTTCAGAGCTTTAGATACTATGTTTGAAGGACTAGTGTTAATCATAGCTGGATTAGGTATTTATACGTTACTTAATTACAAAGATAGGAGGGGGCAAGATGAAAGAGAATGATGTAGTACTTAAATCAGTTACAAAAATTGTAGTGTTTATTTTGTTAACATTTGGATTTTATGTATTTTTTGCTGGCCATAATAATCCAGGTGGTGGCTTTATTGGTGGCTTGATTTTTAGCTCGGCATTTATCTTAATGTTTCTTGCCTTTGATGTAAATGAAGTGTTGAAAAGCTTGCCTATTGATTTTAAAAAATTAATGATTATAGGTTCACTCATATCTGTTGCAACTGCATCAGTGCCTATGTTTTTTGGGAAGCCATTTTTATATCAAACTGAAGCAAATGTAACATTTCCATTACTAGGACATGTTCATGTTACTACTGTGACTTTATTTGAGCTTGGCATCTTATTAACAGTAGTAGGTGTGATTGTTACAGTTATGCTATCTATAAGTGGGGGTAGATCATGAATTTAATATTACTCCTTGTGATAGGATTTTTAGTGTTTATTGGAACTTATATGATTTTATCTATTAATTTAATTCGTATTGTTATTGGTATTTCTATTTATACACACGCCGGTAATTTAATTATTATGAGTATGGGGAAATATGGACCTCATATGTCTGAACCGCTAATTCAAGGTCATGCTCAAAACTTTGTTGATCCTTTATTACAAGCTATCGTTTTAACAGCTATTGTGATTGGATTTGGTATGACTGCGTTTTTATTGGTGTTAATATATAGAACTTACAGAGTAACTAAAGAGGATGAAATAAGTGCATTGAAAGGTGATGAAGATGATGAGTAATTTAATAATATTGCCTATGTTGTTGCCTTTTGTATGTGCTTTAATTTTAGTCTTCACTAAAAATAAAAATCGTATTTCGAAAATCCTATCCATTACAACTATGATTGTTAATACAATGATTTCAATTGCTTTACTTATTTATGTCGTTAATCATAAACCGATAACACTTGATTTTGGGGGATGGAAAGCACCTTTCGGCATTCAATTTCTAGGTGATTCACTGAGTCTGCTTATGGTGTCAGTATCATCTTTTGTTGTTACGCTAATAATGGCATACGGCTTTGGTAGAGGGGAGAAGCGAGTCAATCGATTTCACCTTCCTACATTTATTCTTTTATTAACAGTAGGTGTTATTGGTTCGTTTTTAACTTCTGATTTATTTAACCTATACGTGATGTTTGAAATTATGCTTCTTGCTTCGTTTGTACTTGTTACATTAGGACAATCTGTTGAACAATTACGTGCAGCGATAGTATATGTTGTTCTGAATATTTTAGGTTCGTGGTTGCTTTTATTAGGAATTGGCATGTTATATAAGACAGTCGGAACACTTAATTTCTCACATTTAGCGATGCGATTGAATCATATGGAAAATAACCAAACAATAACGATGATATCTTTAGTATTTCTAGTTGCTTTTAGTTCAAAGGCAGCACTAGTGATTTTCATGTGGTTACCTAAAGCATATGCAGTGCTTAATACGGAACTTGCCGCGTTATTTGCAGCATTGATGACAAAAGTTGGAGCTTATGCGCTTATTCGTTTTTTTACTTTACTATTCGACCATCATCCAAGCGTCACGCATACATTGCTCGTGTTTATGGCTTGTATCACAATGATTATCGGTGCATTTGGTGTCATCGCTTACAAAGATATTAAGAAAATTGCGGCTTATCAAGTTATTTTGTCTATTGGATTCATTATTTTAGGTTTAGGTTCTCATACTATATCAGGTGTAAATGGTGCTATCTTCTATTTAGCGAATGATATTATCGTTAAGACATTATTGTTTTTTGTAATTGGTAGTCTTGTTTATATGTCAGGCTATCGAAATTATCAGTATTTAAGTGGACTGGCAAAAAGAGAACCATTCTTTGGTGTTGCATTTGTCGTGGTAATTTTTGCTATAGGTGGCGTACCTCCTTTTAGTGGCTTTCCGGGTAAAGTCTTAATATTCCAAGGGGCTATTACAAATGGTAATTATATTGGTTTAGCACTTATGATTGTGACAAGTTTAATTGCTATGTATAGTCTTTTTAGAGTGATGTTTATAATGTATTTTGGTGATGCTGACGGAGAACAAGTACAATTTAGACCACTACCTATTTATCGTAAAGGTTTACTTAGTGTTTTAGTTGTAGTGGTATTAGCGATGGGTATTGCAGCCCCTGTTGTTCTGAAAGTAACAGAGGATGCAACAAATCTTAATATGAAAGAAGATGTCTTTCAAAAGAATGTAAATACACATTTGAAGGAGGTTAATCATAAGTGAAGCAAGTTGTATTAAATATTGTTATCGCGTTCCTTTGGGTACTCTTTCAAGATGAAGATGAATTTAAATTTACAACCTTCTTTGCTGGATTTTTAATTGGTTTAATTGTGATTTATATTCTGCATCGCTTTTTTGGTGAAGAATTTTATTTGAAAAAGATATGGGTGGCTATTAAATTTTTAGCTGTATACCTATACCAGCTTATTACTTCTAGTATAAGTACCATAAATTACATCTTATTTAAGACGAATGAAGTTAATCCAGGTTTACTCACATATGAAACTTCATTAAAAAGTAATTGGGCTATTACTTTTTTAACGATTTTAATTATTATTACTCCAGGATCGACAGTTATTCGAATTTCTAAAAATACTAATAAATTTTTTATTCACAGTATTGATGTGTCAGAAAAAGATAAAGAAAATCTTCTAAAAAGTATTAAGCAGTATGAGGATTTAATTTTGGAGGTGACACGATGATTGAAATGTTCACTCAAATATTTATTATAAGTGCATTAGTGATTTTTGGTATGGCACTACTTGTTTGTCTAGTCAGATTAATTAAAGGTCCCACTACTGCTGATAGAGTTGTATCATTTGATGCCTCGAGTGCTGTTGTTATGTCTATTGTTGGTGTGATGAGCGTTATTTTTAACTCAGTGTCTTATTTAGATTCAATCATGTTAATTGCAATTATTTCGTTTGTCAGTTCGGTCTCAATTTCAAGATTCATCGGGGAAGGACGTGTCTTCAATGGAAATCATAAAAGACATCGTTAGTCTTATTGCTTCGATACTTATTTTCTTAGGAAGTATTATTGCATTAATTAGTGCAATAGGGATTGTAAAATTTCAAGATGTCTTTCTAAGAAGTCACGCCTCAACGAAAAGTTCTACATTGTCAGTATTACTAACTGTAGTTGGTGTACTGATCTATTTTATTGTGAATTCAGGTTTTTTCAGTGTCAGATTATTATTATCACTAGTTTTTATCAATCTTACATCTCCGGTTGGAATGCATTTGATAAGTAGAGCGGCCTACCGTAATGGTGCATATATGTACAGGAAAGACGATGCATCTAGACAATCTACTATCTTATTAAGCCAAAAAGAGTTTAATACGCCAGAAGAATTAAAAAAACGTGCAAAACTACGAGAAGAAAGACGAGAAAAATTATACTATAAAGAAAAAGAATATATTAATAAAATGGACGATTGATTGTTTAAGCTTTTAAACTACTAGCATATAAAAGATATATCTTTTATATGCTAGTAGTTTTTTGTATATCTGAGGTGAAGATATTAATGATATAAAAGCTATTTATTTAAGAATCTGGTTAATAAATGATAAAATTGTAAACAAGAATAATTGTGAATGACAGTTGTCACTAATTTTTTCAATGAAATTACACATAAGCATTTTCTCGTTCGAAGAAGCGAGCTTCATAAGTTAATTTAAATGTTCATGTTTGATTTCACTGATAAAGAAAATAATTGAGTTTTGAATAGTATATTTGTGGCATGATTGAGTGTTAATAGTTATGTCCTTACAGGAATGACTCTATTGTTATTATTTCACTTCTTCAGTGTTGCAGTAGATAACCTTGCAACTTTTTATTGTTTTGATGACTAAATTTGCAATTAAAAATTAATAAAGAGGTGAAAGTGTGGAGATATTTGAAACTCTACTCATATTTGTCGCACTAGTTATTGTGAGCTCCTTTGTACATACTTTCATACCTAAAGTACCTCTTGCATTTATCCAAATTTTCCTTGGGATGATTTTATACCTCACTCCCATTCCAGTTGAATTCAATTTTGATTCTGAATTATTTATGGTTACATTGATTGCACCACTACTATTCGTTGAGGGTGTTAATGTTTCAAGAGTACATTTAAGGAAGTATATCAAACCTGTTATGATGATGGCTCTAGGTCTTGTCATAACTACCGTTATAGGCGTAGGATTGTTTATTCATTGGATTTGGCCTGAATTACCTATAGGTGCTGCTTTCGCAATTGCGGCTATACTTTGTCCTACAGACGCTGTTGCGGTACAAGCAATCACGAAAGGTAAGGTTTTACCAAAAGGTTCAATGACCATTCTTGAAGGTGAATCTTTACTTAATGATGCTGCAGGTATCATTTCATTTAAAATTGCCGTAGGTGTATTGATTACTGGAACTTTTTCCATTTTTGATGCGATTCAACAATTTTTGATTGCCTCTATTGGAGGTGCTATTGTTGGTCTAATTATAGGCATGGCTTTAGTGAGATTTCGTTTAACATTAATGAGACGTGGCATTGAGAACATTAACATGTTTACATTTATACAATTGCTGACGCCGTTTGTCACTTATTTGATTGCTGAATTATTCCATGCATCAGGGATTATTGCAGCAGTAGTTGCGGGACTCGTGCATGGATTTGAACGTGACCGTATAGCTCAAACGAGAACACAATTACAGATGAGCTATAATCACACATGGAGTATTTTAGGCTACGTTTTAAATGGTTTTGTGTTTTCAATCTTAGGTTTTTTAGTACCTGAGGTAATAGTGAAAATTATTAAAACTGAACCGCATAATTTATTATTCTTAATCGTCATCACATTGCTAGTCGCTCTTGCGGTGTATCTCTTTAGATTTGTGTGGGTATATGTACTTTATCCTTATTTCTATTTATCTGTCAGTCCATTCCAAAAAATGATTTCTAAAAATGATGAAGATAAAGTTACTGAGAGTAAACCTAAGCGTAGCTTATATGCACTAATCATGACTCTATGTGGTGTACATGGAACCATTTCACTCGCAATCGCCTTAACCTTGCCATATTTATTAGCAAATCATGAAACATTTGCTTATCGAAATGATTTATTATTTATTGCTTCCGGAATGGTAATATTAAGTTTAATTATTGCACAAGTCATTCTGCCTTTAGTAACGCCTGATAGCCCTGAAGTGAAGATAGGTAATATGTCATTTAAAGAGGCGAGAATCTACATTTTAGAACATGTTATCGATTACCTAAATCAAAAATCGACGTTTGAAACGAGTTACCGTTATGGAAACGTCATTAAAGATTACCACGATAAACTCACATTTTTAAAAACGGTTGAAAAGGAAGATGAAAACTCCAAAGAACTAGAACGACTTCAAAAGATTGCATTTAACGTAGAAACAAAAACGCTAGAGAAATTGGTTGATGATGGCGAAATTACTGAGAGTGTTCTTGAAAACTATATGCGTTACGCTGAACGAACAGAAGTGTATAAACAAGCTTCGTTATTAAGACGAATTATTGTTGGTTTAAGAGGAATGCTATTGAAACGTCGTGTAAAAACAAAAATTAATTCGGCATCATCTCTTAGTGTTACTGATAACTTATTAGAATTGGGTAAAATCAATAAGCTTGTTCATTATAACGTCGTAAGTCGTTTAGCCAAAGAAGCTACTACTGATAATAAACTAGAAGTAGGTATGATTTGCGATGGATATCTGATGAGAATAGATAACTTAACACCAAACAATTTCTTTAATTCCAGACATGAAGATACACTTACCAAAATTAAATTAAATGCTTTAAGAGAACAACGTCGTATTCTAAGAGAACTAATTGAAAATGATGAGATAACAGAAGGTACTGCATTAAAATTAAGAGAATCCATTAATTATGATGAAATGGTAATTGTAGATAGTATGACATAATGAATAAAAAATAATATATAAGCAAAGCTTCCAAATGACTTCTTAAACTAAAGTTGATTTGGAAGCTTTTCTCATTTTAAAGGAAATGGTTGTTTAGAATATATTGCTCGGTTAAACATATTTGTATAGATCGTATTCATGTAGTTTAAAATTTTATTTAAAATGAAAAAGTTGCACTAATATCAACTGATTAGTGCAACTAACCTCTCCATGGGGAGGATAATGGATACCACGGAGATAACTGAGTGATTATTTGTGGCTTTAGTAACTATTCAAAAATTGAATAGAACTTATAAATACTAATTACTATATAATGACACAAGTAATTAGATATTCATTGTATATACATTATTCACATTTATCGCTCAAAAATATGAAGTAATGTATTGGTACATCATCATTATTTAAAGCACCATTTACGGAGAGGGTGGGGCTTCAGTTTATTATGATAATGCACAGCTAACTAATACCACCATATCGTGTGTAAAAGATGTTGTTTATATTATAGGAGGGTAATATAAAACCACACGATATGGGACTACTAGTTATATAGTATGATGAGTATAAAGGAGTAATCCTCTGCTCAAAATTTTTCAATATAATGGCAGACGATGACTGAGTTGAAAGTTGGCTTATAATAAGTTGCTTCAACTAAAGTCTTCGTTGCCATTAGCGACCGAATTCAAAACGAATCCGGTCTTATTAACATATCATTTAGGGCTATTTTTACCATGTTATTTCATACTACCATGTATTGTATCAATATTAGATTTCATCATTTTATAGTATGAGTCACCTTTAGTACCTTCCTTACCTATAGAGTCGGTAAATACTTCACCATAAATATCTTTCTTAGTTTCTTCTGATAAACTTTGCATAGCTTTTTTATCTACGCTTGTTTCGACTAATAAATGTTTTAAATGATTATCTTTAACAAATTTAATGGCTTGTTTCATTTGACCAGGTGTACCTTGTTTTTCTGTGTTTATCTCCCAAATATAACCTGGTTTAACATCGAATTGTTGAGCAAAATATTTAAATGCACCTTCACTTGTCATCATGGCACGTTGATTTTTGGGTATGTCATCAAATTTATTTTTACTATCTTTATTAAGTTCTTCTAATTTTGATATATATGCATTCCCTTGTTTTTCATATGTAGACTTATCTTTTTTATCATGATGTTCTAGTGATTTTTGTATTGTTTTTACGTATTTAATTCCATTCTCTAAACTTAACCATGCATGTGGATCTTGTTTGTTTTTGTTACCTTCCTCACCATTTAAGTATATTGGTTTAACATTATTTGATGCTGCTATCACATTTTTATCTTTTGTTGATTTTCCTGCTTGGTCAAGTGCTTTTTCAAACCAACCATTTCCAGTTTCTAGGTTTAAACCATTATAAAATACAACGTCAGCATCTGTTAATGCTTTAATATCTTTAGGTTTAACCTCATATTCATGTGGATCTTGTCCTACTGGAACGATGCTATGAACATCGACCTTATTTCCACCGACACGTTTAACCATGTCATAGAGAATAGAGTTTGTAGTTACAACTTTTAATTTTCCTTCATGTGAGTGATGTTCATGGTTACTGTGATTCCCACATGCGGCAAGGATAATTAAAAATGCTATTGCTAAAGCGAGAATTTTTTTCACGTTAAAGCGCTCCTTTTTTGTTTATTTTTAATTCTAGTAATTGATAGCGTTACAATATAAATCATAAAGGTACAGATTACAATAGTTGCTCCACTTGGAATATTATATATATAACTAAAATATAGACCGATAATCGAACTTATCACGCTGATTATGCTTGCAATTACCATCATGGCATAAAGTTGTTTACTGATTAAAAAAGCTGTAGAAGCTGGAGTGATTAGTAAAGCAACTACAAGGATAATTCCAACTGTTTGTATGCTCGCAACAGTTACAAGTGCGAGTAATAACATGACAAAGTAGTGAATTAATGTTGTGTTCAGCCCGCTCATACGACTAAAAGTTGCATCAAATGTTGAAATCATTAAAGGTCTATAAAAGATAATAATAAGTAAAATAACCAGTACAGTAATGACAATTGTTGTCCAAAATGATTGATGTGTAATTGCTAATAAATTGCCAAATAAAATGTGATATAAATCTGTTGTACTATTGATTAAACTAATAATTATGACGCCAGATGCTAGGAATGCAGTGAAACTTATTCCTATTGCAGCATCTGGTTTTGTTTTACTGTTTGAAGTAATAAAACCAATAAACAAACTTGCAAGCATTCCCGTTACAAGTGCCCCGATAAACATTGGAATATTAAATAAGAAAGATAAAGCAACACCTGGTAAAACAGCATGACTCATGGCATCACCCATTAAAGAAAGACCACGTAAAACAATAATGCTACCCATCGTTCCACATACAATCCCAACTAAAATAGATGTGATTAATGCACGATTTAAAAATTGATAACTAAGCAAATGGTTAATGAAATCTAACATCTAATTCGTACTCCCTTGTGAGGATAGTGTTAAAAGCGAATCATCTTTGTAATTAATGAAAGTTGCATTTAATCGTTCAGATGATAATGCTTCTTTTGTTGGCCCTAAAAACTGCAACGATTGATTTAATAATAAAATGCGGTCAAAATATTGATCTGCTTTTGATAAGTCATGATGAACAATTAAAATCAATTTACCCATATGTCTTAAATGTTTAATTTTCTTCATAATAAGTTGTTCGCTATAAATGTCGATGCCAACAAAAGGTTCGTCTAAACAATAAATATCACTATTACTCATAAGTGCTCTTGCAACAAGAACACGTTGCAATTGTCCACCACTTAATTCTGCAATTTGTCGATGGCGTATATGGTCGAGTTCTAAATCATTAAGTAATTGGTTAAGTTTCGTTTTTTCAACTACACTTGCTTTTTTAAACCATCCAATGTCTTCATAACATCCTGATAGTATCACTTGATCCACTTTTATAGGAAAATCTAAATCAATATGAGCTTTTTGTGGGATATATGTAATATATCTAAGTTGTGTATGTATAGGGTGATCATATAATGTATGTTTACCGGTCGCTTTAAATTCTCCGATAAATGCTTTGAGAAGAGATGATTTACCGGCACCATTAGGTCCTACAATACCAATGATTTCACCATTTATAGGTAATGAGAATGTAATATCTTTAAGAATGTGCTTTTTTCCCAAAAATAAATTCAAATGATTCACTTCGAGCAATAATTAAAACCTCCTAATAAAAAGTTTAGGTTAACCTAATTTATTTTATAATATACTCTAAAGTTTTAACATGTCAAGTTAATTCATGGTACAATAAAGTGAATGTGTGAGGTGAAACGATGTTAACTGAAGAAAAAGAGGATTATTTGAAAGCAATTTTGACTAATGATGGCGACGTGTCCTTTGTATCAAATAAAAAACTATCGCAATTTTTAAATATCAAACCACCATCAGTAAGTGAAATGGTAGGGCGTTTAGAAAAGGAAGGCTATGTTGAAACAAAACATTATAAAGGTGCCCGTTTAACTGAAGAAGGGTTAAAGCAAACGTTAGACATCATAAAACGACATCGATTACTAGAATTATTTTTAATAGAAATTTTACAATATAATTGGGAAGAGGTTCATCAAGAAGCTGAAATACTTGAACATCGGATATCAGATTTATTTGTAGAGCGTTTAGATAAGATTTTAAATTTTCCGAAAACATGCCCTCATGGAGGCGTCATTCCTAGAGGTGATCAATATAAAGAAATTTTTACTACGTCAATTCTTAATTTTGAACCTGGAGAACGTGTTACTGTACGACGAGTTCGTGATAAGACAGAGTTGTTAGTTTACTTATCAAGTAAGGATATTTATATTGGAAATACAGTTGAAATTGTATCCAAAGATGATACCAATAAGGTTATTATTCTTAAGAGGAATGATATTGTAACAATTTTAAGCTATGAAAATGCGATGAATATTTTTGCAGAAAAATAAACGATAAAAAGAGCCTAGGATTAATTTCCTAGGCATTTTTAAGATATTGGCATTTAGTGAAAGGATTTAAAGTGTGTTTGTAATAAGCGTTTTAAGTCACTGTCTCTTTGTTAGAATGTGCTTACTAATTCAATGTACATGATGATAAAATCTATTTATCGTATTTATAGTATTGTGTATTTGATTAATAAATACACAGTATAGAGATTGAATAATATCCACACTAAACTAAAGATAAAGGTGGGTACTCGAGTAACTTTCGTTAAAGCACTGCCATCCCAAGAAGGTTTAGGTCGTTGAAAGGTAAGACGAAAAATCGTCCATGAGGATTGTAATATTTCACCTAAAAGTACGCCTAAAATAAAATGGTAACTTAATGTGACAATGTCGTAAATGAACCATTGATGGTCTTGTTTAAATACTAAATAGAGTAAACTTGAGATGAGTATAATGACAATCAAAGGTGATAGTTTACGGGAAGTAATAAACAAATAATATATAAAAATAAATAAATATATAGTAATAAATATACTTGGATATTGATAGTGAATAGATACCAATCCAGTTAAAAACATCAATGGTGGCATAAGATACCCACCTATAGTTGTAATAAACTGACCTAAGTATCCTTTAGATTGTGTAATCGCATAGCCTTGTTGTGAAGTGACTTTTCTTTCTCTAGGGCTTGTCACAATGACAAGATCTTTGGCCTTTCCACCAGCGAGTTTGTTAAATAAGACGTGGCCAAATTCGTGTGTAAGTACCGGTATATAATTTAAATAAATATCTAAGAAAGCGTTAACACCTTTATTTCTATAATAGTGGATGATTACGTAAAGCAGTCCAATAACTAAAATAAGATAGATATTTAATTGGATAGTTGTAGTAATAAAATTTTGTAAATAAATCATGAGTGAACCTCGTATTTCTTTAAGTTAAAATCATCTTTATTTAATTATATATGAAAAGACTGTGGATATCCTTTAGACTTTAGATGTAAATGATTAGAAAATATTTTTTGTTTAAATTTTCATGTGTTAAAATAATTTATGCATTTTAAACGTGTTGTAAAGTGGGGATTGAATATGTATCAAAACCAAAGAATAAAAGATAAAATTAACATATTAGGTGTAAATTTTGATAATACTACAATGCTGGAAATGTTAGAAAATATTAAACAATTCATATCTAGCAATACAGATGATAATTTATTTATAGTGACTGCTAATCCTGAAATCGTGGATTATGCAACTGAACATGAGCTATATAGAAATTTAATTAATCAAGCTGATTATGTAGTTCCAGATGGTACAGGAATAGTAAAAGCTTCAAAGCGATTAAAACAGCCCTTAAAACGGCGTGTGCCAGGAATAGAACTTCTTGAAGAATGTCTGAAAATAGCACATGTCAGCCATCAGCGCGTATATCTGCTTGGATCTAAAAATGAAATTGTTGAGACAGCAGAGAAAAAGCTTCAATCTCAATACCCTAATATCCACTTTGCACATCATCATGGCTATATTCATCTAGAAGATGAAACAGTCATAAAACGTATAACAAGTTTTAATCCCGATTACATTTTTGTAGGAATGGGATTTCCAAAGCAAGAACAATGGATTCAAAAGCATAAGGACAAGTTTAAGCACACTGTAATGATGGGCGTAGGTGGGTCGTTTGAAGTATTCAGTGGCTCAAAGAAAAGAGCACCTCAAATATTTAGAAAGTTAAATATTGAGTGGGTATATCGTGTACTTATTGATTGGAAACGTATTGGGAGAATGATAAGTATTCCTAAATTTATGTTAAAGGTAGCAATACAAAAATATAAAATGAAATCAAAATAAGAGAAAAAAAGGGAGGCAATCAATTCGGATGAATTTTATTGCACTCCCTTAATGTTTAAGTTTTACTTTCTTCAAATTTATTTTACGACAAAACGTGACTCATCTAATTTATTTCTAAATTCCTTTTGTTCTGCTTTAGATTTTTTCTTAAAAGTTTTAAGAAACGCCTCATAATCAGGTAATACTTCTTCAAGTTCGCCGAATTCTTTTAGTTTACCGCCCTCAATCCAAGCGATTTTTGTACAAAATTCACGCACTTGTCTAATATTATGACTAACAAAAAATATTGTTTTTTTAGCCGCTTTAAATTCATAAATTTTATCTAAACATTTTTGAGTAAATGTTTGATCGCCTACTGATAATGCTTCGTCAATAACTAATATGTCAGGATTAACAGTAATATTAATTGAAAATCCAAGTTTTGCACGCATACCACTTGAATATTTTTTAACAGGTTGATAAATAAATTCGCCGAGTTCACTAAATTCTATAATTTCCGGCATTAATTTTTTAATTTCTTTTCTTTTAAAGCCCATGCAGAGCATTTTAAATTCAATATTTTCTACACCTGTCAATTGTCCATTTAGTCCTGCATTAATAGCGATGACACTCACATCACCATGTCTCGTTATTTCACCGGAACTTGGTGAAATAGAGCCACCAATCATATTACTTAAAGTAGACTTACCTGAACCGTTGATGCCGACTAAGCCTATCACATCTCCCTCATGCGCTGTTAAACTTACGTTATCCAGAGCGTAAAATGTTTTATTTTTGTTTTTAGGTATTAATGCATCTTTAATTCTATCTTTATTATTTCTATAGATACGGTATTCTTTTGTTAAATTTTCAATATTTACCGAAACGCTCATTTTTGTACCTTCCTTATAAACATTTATATAGATTATAATATACAACACATCAGTTGTTAAATTTATTAACCTAGTGTAAAGTGAATAGAAGATTTTGTTGAAAATAAATTTAACACAGTGAGTGAAGAAAGTGATTCATTTTCTAAAATTAAATCTTACACGAAATTTCTAACAATTTTTAACTGAATTGATTGTATAATATAATGAGCTTATGATAAACAGTTAAATGTTATTATTTAAGAATGGACTCAATGAATCAAATTAAAGAGAAACTATTAATGATTTACAATAGATAGATAATCTATTATAGGAGAAAGCGTGGTTAAGTTTAATGTTCGCAGTTGGAACGGTTTTAAAAGAACATATTAAAAACTTCTATTTAATTCAAAGACTAGCACAATTCCAAATTAAAATTACCAATCATAATAACTATCTAGGTATTGCATGGGAAGTGTTGAATCCTGCTTTACAAATCATGGTGTATTGGCTTGTTTTTGGTTTAGGAATTAGAAGCAATGCACCTATACACGGCATTCCGTTTGTATTTTGGTTGTTAGTTGGTATAAGTATGTGGTTCTTTATTAATCAAGGTGTCTTAGAAGGAACTAAATCAATCTCACAGAAATTCAATCAAGTGGCAAAGATGAATTTCCCACTCTCAATCATTCCTACTTATATTGTAACAAGTAGGTTCTATGGTCATTTAGGATTATTAGCAATTATTATAATAGCTTGTATGTTCAATGGAATTATCCCTTCAATTCACATTGTACAATTACTTATATATGTACCTTTTGCATATTTGCTAACATCGTCGGTGGCACTTTTAACATCCACTTTGGGGATTTTAATTAGAGATACGCAGATGATTATGCAAGCATTAATGAGAATATTGTTTTATATGTCTCCAATTTTATGGGTGCCAAAAAATCACGGCGTAAGTGGTTTGATTCATCAAATTATGTTATTTAATCCAGTATATTTTATCGCAGAATCATACCGAGCAGCGATATTGTTCCATCAATGGTATTTCATAGATCATTGGAAGTTAATGCTATATAACGTTATTATCATTCTCTTATTCTTTATAGTAGGTTCTATTTTACATAGACGCTATAGAGATCACTTTGCGGACTTCTTGTAAAAGTGTCAATCAAGAGGGTTCTATTAACGATTTACCATAAAACGAATTAATATTTAACTTATTATCAAAGATTTAGTTTATTTATTAAAAGAAATTATAATAATTGTTTGTTAGAAATATTTCAAATTTAATATACGCTATATTGACGTTATGAGTTAGGACAATGGATTCAAGATGAATTCGTAGTCCTACTTTTTTTATAATATCGAGACTCCTAGTAGAATTTTTGAGTGAATTAAAAATTATTTGCTTTTATTTTCTTTGAAAGTAAGTATCGTTTATAATTTGATATAATGATTGGAAATTTAAAGATGGTGAAAAAATGAGATTGATAATTAAAAAGATTTATATCATAGCTATTGTGCTTTTAAATATGGTTTTTAAACCGTTTAATGTAAATTCGAAGCACATTGTGATAATGATGACCTTTAAGCAAGATATACTGCCTATTATAGAGGCCTTATGTAGTGAAGGATACCATGTGACGGTTATAGGTAAAAAAATATATCAGAAAGATATTAATAACATTAATCATGCATATTTTATACCTGCCGGAAATAAATATATTATGAGACATATGAAAGTATTAAGTAAAGCAAAGATTATTATTTTAGATACGTATTATTTAATGATGGGTGGCTATCAGAAGAAAAAAGGGCAAACTGTTATTCAAACATGGCATGCTGCTGGTGCGCTTAAAAATTTTGGCTTAACTGATCATCAAGTTGATTTAAAAAATAAGGCTATGGTAAGACAATACAAAAAAGTTTATGATGCTACCGATTATTATTTGGTAGGTGGGGAGAAAATGGCTCAATGTTTTATACAATCGTTTGATGCATCTCCATCGCAAATGTTAAAGTTTGGACTTCCAAGACTGACCCAATACTTTAGAAGCAATCTTAAGTTAGAACAACAACGATTAAAAAAGAAATATCATATTACAAATAAACTCGCAGTATATGTTCCGACTTATAGAGAAGGTCAAGTAGCACAACGTACTATTGATAAAGAAAACTTTGAACGGCACTTGCCGAATTATACGTTATTGAGTCATTTGCATCCTTCGACTGTTGATTGTCAAACTTCTCATTCAATCGACGTTACTTCATTGTTAATTATGGCGGATATTATTATAAGTGATTATAGCTCATTACCTATTGAAGCAAGCGCACTTAATAAACCGACACTTATTTATAATTATGATGAACAGCAATATGAAAAAGTAAGAGGATTGAATGAATTTTATTATGCTATTCCAGAACGATACAAAATGAGTAATGAAGAGTCAATTATACAAGCGATACAGGATAACGATGAGCAATTTCAATCTTTATTTAATGATTGGCATCAATATAACTCAAAAGATAGTCTTAACCAGTTAGTTCATTTTATTAATAAGTTGGTGAAATAATGAAATTAGCAATAATTATTCCAGTGTATAACGCTGAAGAAACGATTAAACGTGCTATACTCTCAGTTGATACTAGTGTGCCTTATGAGATTATTTGTATCAATGATGGTTCAACTGATCAAACACAACATGTACTTACAGAATTACAACAAAAACATCCACACATTAAAGTCATTCATCAGAGTAATCAAGGAGCAGCTCGAAGTAGAAATGTTGGCTTAGAAGCTATGTCTGAAGATGTTGATGCATTTTTATTTTTAGACGCAGATGATGAGTTTTTACCTAGTAGGATTGATTTAATGGTGAATGCTTTTAATAAAAACAAAGAAACCGATGTTGTTATCGGTCAAATGGCAAGAGATGTTAACGGCGAATGGCAAGTCATTTCGACCCATCAATCTATGGTAAAAGATGCGATTGTCACACTTGATCGTAAACCGGATATTTTACAATCGATAGGACCTGGAGCAAAATTATTTAGCTCGAAGTATGCTGGATTACGTTTTGATGAAGATGTCGTTTTCTGTGAAGAGCATACCTTTATTGTCAAAGCGTTCTCTAAAGCGCGAGATATTCAACTTATACCTAACATTGTATATGGCTATAATGAGAGAGAAGGATCAGTAACAGCGCAACGTGCTGATACATTCTTACCTTATATGAGTGATGCGTTAAAAGTTCGTCAACGCGTGATGGAATTACTATTATTATTAGACGAAAAAATCTACTATAGTTATCGAATGGATAACCTCATAGTAAGTTACTTAATACAGGCACATTTAAAGAAAAATAACAAAATAACGCAATCTTTGCTTGAAAGTGTTATAGAGTATATGAAAGCTATGCAGCATACACATTACTCGGGAGAGGCTATGTTTCGAATTGTTAGAGCTGTTGAACAGAGTGCAACACATTGGACAAAGCCTTTATACTTACAATGGAAAAAGGCACTTAGTGAGGTTGGAATTGGCAGACCAGGCTTAATTCGTTTTAAACTTCAAGTTATACCTAAAAAGATATCCTTTTCTGGTAAAGAATCACTAAAAAGAATTTTTAAAAAATAACTTTTCTTTGAAGTAAGTTTTAAATTTATTTATGTTTAGTATCTAATATAGTATTAATGGCATGGTCAAAATATTTATGATACATTAAGATTATAAATTTTTATTAAATTTTTAGTTAAGGAGAATTTCGTATCATGAAAAGAGTCATTACTTATGGTACATATGACTTGCTTCATTATGGTCATATTGAATTACTTAGAAGAGCTCGTGAGATGGGGGATTATCTTATCGTTGCGCTTTCTACTGATGAATTCAACCAAATCAAAAACAAAAAATCATATTATGATTATGAACAACGTAAGATGATGTTAGAGTCTATTAGATACGTAGACTTAGTTATCCCTGAAGAAGGATGGGGACAGAAAGAAAAAGATGTTGATCGTTTTGATGTTGATGTATTTGTGATGGGTCATGATTGGGAAGGGGAGTTTGACTTCCTTAAAGATAAGTGTGAAGTCATTTATCTTAACCGCACAGAAGGTATCTCAACTACCAAAATCAAGCAAGAATTATACGGAAAAGATACAAAATAACTAAGAGTATTTATGACACTATTGAACATTTAATCTTGAAAATAGAGATAAGAAAGAATTGTTCTTTAAATCAATGTGACTAGAGTTGGAAAAGGTTGATATAAACTTATTTTTATCTAGTCATCGATTGTCAATATGTAAATGAAACCTGAGATAATGGTAGATGTCTCAGGTTTTATATTTAAAATCAAACATTCTGTAATTCGAGATGCCTATATATTATTTAATAAAGGTGAAGACATAAATCTATAAGAACAGCAGTAAGATATTATTTAATGAGAAAATATCTTGCTGCTTTTTTCTATTTTGATAATTTATTAACCTCGTCTTTCACGAATGTGTGGGTGTAAATGCATTGTATTTGGTGGATGCTACTATTCAAAAGTTTTATGGCAAAGATTATGTTTTAAGGTGTGGTTTGACAGCTATTATATTACGAATAGAAATTCTTTTAGAATACATCAATCGACAGTTTATTTTGTATCAATAAAGTCATAAAACATTTACATGATAGTGAGTTTGATAAATTGAATCACCATATTGATGTCACGTATTATCATTTTTAAATATTGTTAAATTTCATCACATACATTTTAATATTTTTAGATTTTGTGTGCAGCTGATTCGGATAAAATCGATTATTCGTAGAAATGTTGTATCATAGTAAATATTTCGTTAGTGTTTTTTTAACACAGAAAGGTGACAGAAAATAAAAATAGATGACGTGCAATTTTTTGTACTAATAAATAATCTTTTGCGTGTGTTCTGATAAAAAATGTTATAATATCAACTACGAAGAACATAGTTACGTACATGAGAAGTTGAATGTTAAAATTACATAGTTTGCAACATTTTGGGTGTCATATAAATTTGCTTAAAAGACTGATAAATAAGCAATCATTATATATCTTGTGATTTGGGATGAAATGAACTTTTACAAGATTAAGCAAGATCAAATATGAATATAAAGACGAGGTATAACTATGAAAGAACAAAACCCTTTGTTTTTCTTATTTAAAAGACTCTCATGGCCATATGGGTTAATCATTGCAGCGGTTATCATTACTTCGTTGGGAAGTTTAAGTGGTTTATTAGTACCATTATTCACCGGGCGTTTAGTTGATAAATTTTCCGTCAGTAGTATTAATTGGGGAATGATAGCTATATTTGGCTCGATTTTCTTAGTTAATGCATTGCTTAGCGGTATAGGCCTATATTTGTTAAGTAAAATTGGTGAAAAGATTATTTATGCGATTCGTTCATTATTGTGGGAACATATTATTCAATTAAAAATGCCGTTCTTTGATAAAAATGAAAGTGGCCAATTAATGAGTCGTCTAACAGATGATACAAAAGTGATTAATGAATTTATTTCACAAAAGCTACCTAATTTATTGCCTTCTGTTTTAACTTTAATAGGTTCATTAGTCATGCTATTTATCATGGATTGGAAATTAACTTTATTAACATTTATTACTATTCCTGTATTTATTTTAATCATCGTTCCTTTGGGACGTGTGATGCAAAAAATATCTACCAATACGCAATCTGAAATTGCGAACTTCAGTGGATTATTAGGTAGAGTGCTTACCGAAATGCGTTTAGTTAAAGTATCTAATACTGAGCGTTTAGAGTTAGATAATGCGCATACAAATCTTAAAAAAATATATAGATTAGGATTAAAACAGGCTAAAATATCAGCAGTCGTACAGCCCATTTCTGGTGTTGTTATGCTATTAACTATTGCGATTATTTTAGGTTTTGGTGCATTAGAAATAGGTACTGGAGCAATTACTCCTGGAACACTTATAGCTATGATATTTTATGTAATCCAGTTATCTATGCCACTGATTAACTTATCGACACTAGTTACGGATTATAAAAAAGCTGTGGGTGCGAGCAGTCGTATATATGAAATTATGCAAGAGCCTATTGAACCTACTGAAGCTTTATCAGAATCTAAAGACGTTACGATCATCGACGGCGAATTAGTATTTGAGCACGTGGATTTTAAATATGACGTTAAAAAGATTTTGGAAGATGTGTCATTTAGTATTCCACAAGGTGAAGTGAGCGCGTTTGTAGGACCTTCTGGTTCAGGTAAAAGTACGATTTTTAATTTAATTGAGCGCATGTATGATATTGAACGTGGAGATATTAAATACGGTAATCAAAGTATTTTTGATATTCCACTTTCAAAGTGGCGCACAAAAATTGGTTATGTTATGCAATCTAATTCGATGATGAGTGGAACGATAAGAGATAATATTTTATATGGTATTAATAGAAAAGTTGATGATGAAGAGTTAATAGAGTATGCTAAACTAGCTAATTGTCATGATTTTATTATGCAGTTTGACGAAGGTTACGACACGATGGTTGGTGAGCGTGGACTCAAATTATCAGGTGGTCAACGACAAAGGATAGATATCGCTAGAAGTTTTGTTAAAAATCCTGATATTTTGTTATTAGACGAGGCGACAGCGAACCTAGATAGCGAAAGTGAATTGAAAATTCAAGAAGCACTTGAAACACTTATGGAAGGCAGAACTACTGTAGTCATTGCTCATCGACTTTCAACTATAAAAAAAGCTGGTCAAATTGTATTTATTGATAAAGGTGAAGTTACCGGTAAGGGAACGCATCATGAATTGATGGCAAGTCATGATAAATACAGACATTTTGTTACATCTCAAAAATTATCAGATTAATATTAACCACGCCCTAATTAATGAGTGGAAGGGCGTGGTTTTTTATATAAGTTTTGTAAAAATGTCATTTTAACCCTATTTTTCACGTGGTATAATAACTTTTGTAAGATTAAAAGAACTTTTGGGGTTTGCACAGAAATATAGTACGTAAAACAAACGCTTTCATTTTTTTGTTGTTCATCATTGTTCATAATTAACAAAATACATAGAATGACATATTGATAGTCTTACAGGATTGCATAATCAATGCATGAAAGTATAAAAATACATATAGGTAGGTGCCAAATGTTTTTATTAGTTAATATCATTGGATTATTTATTTTCCTAGGTATAGGAGTTATTTTCTCTAGAAATAGGAAGAATATACAATGGAAATCTATTTTTATTTTGGTTATTTTGAATTTGTTTTTAGCTTGGTTCTTTATATATTTTCCATGGGGAAGAGCAGGGGTTAAAGGAGCAGCTAACGGTATAGCATGGGTTATAGAATCCGCACATGAGGGTACCGGATTTGCATTTAAAAGCTTCACGTCTAATAAAATGATGGACATGGCGGTAAGCGCGCTCTTCCCTATTTTATTAGTTGTACCATTATTTGACATTCTTATGTACTTTAATATACTTCCAAAAATCATTGGCGGTATTGGTTGGGTACTTGCTAAAGTTACACGCCAACCTAAGTTTGAATCATTTTTTGGTGTTGAAATGATGTTCTTAGGTAATACTGAAGCTCTTGCAGTTTCTAGTGAACAACTTAAACGAATGAATGAAATGCGGGTACTAACTATTGCGATGATGTCTATGAGTTCAGTTTCAGGAGCAATTGTGGGCGCTTATGTGCAAATGATACCTGGAGAACTTGTATTGACGGCAATTCCACTTAATATTATTAACGCAATTATAGTTTCTTGTATTTTGAATCCTGTATCAGTTGAAGAACAAGAAGATGTCGTGTATAGCATTAAAGATCACCAAACTGAAAGACAACCATTTTTCTCATTTCTTGGAGATTCAGTTTTAGCAGCTGGAAAGCTTGTATTAATTATCATTGCATTTGTCATTAGCTTTGTAGCTTTGGCTGACTTAATTGATAGATTGATTCATTTAATCACACATCTTATTGCAAATGGTATTGGTGTCAAAGGTAGCTTTGGTCTTGATCAAATCTTAGGCGTTTTCATGTATCCATTTGCTTTACTATTAGGTTTACCGTTTAATGAAGCGTGGGAAGTAGCACAACAAATGGCGAAGAAAATTGTAACAAACGAATTTGTTGTGATGGGGGAAATTTCTAATCAAGTCAATGCGATGACGCCTCATCATAGAGCAGTTATATCAACATTTTTAGTTTCTTTTGCAAACTTTTCAACTATTGGAATGATTATAGGTACATTGAAAGGTATTGTTGATAAGAAAACGTCGGATTTCGTTTCCAAATATGTACCGATGATGTTGTTAGCAGGAATTTTAGTATCCTTACTTACTGCTGCATTTGTTGGATTATTTGCTTGGTAATTTACTTTTAAGATTTTTAATTAATATAGGCACGCTACTCATCCTATTTTGTAATTAGATGAGTCGTGTGCTTTTTAATTTTGTAGAAAGCTGACGAATTGATTTGCGAATCTCTAAAATGATAAAAACCAAGCATAAAAGTGAGGAGACACTTTTTATACTTGGCTTTTATGGGAAATGAATATTAATGTACTTGTAACGGTAAGGACTAGGTACTGTCACAGTACTTCGAGCAAAATTTGTTTTGTTACTATAAACAACACAAAGGAGATAACTTCTCTTTCAAGAAGTTAAAATTATTATAGCAGACCTAGGAGTATAAGTAAATTAAAAATTCAGAATATTTAAATTTATTCAAAATCAGATGTATTGAATTCCCACTTTAGTACGCTTAAGATGACATATATTTATAATTACGAATATATGATATGTGAATTTGTTTTTTTAAATCATATAGTTATTTGAAATTTTATTGTAGTAAGTAGTTATCTTATGCTAACATTTTAATAATTAAACAAAGTTTTAGGGGTGATTGAGTGAATAAAACTATCAGAGATATCATTTTAGTTATGATAGGTTCATTTATTTTCTCTGCAGGTATCAATGCATTTGTTATTTCAGGGAATTTGGGTGAGGGTGGTGTCACTGGTATAGCCATCGTATTATATTATGCTTTTCATATTTCACCGGGAATAACCAATTTCGTTTTAAATGCTATTTTAATTATTGTGGGTTATAAATATTTGAGTAAACGTAGTACATATTTAACAATTTTTGCTACAGTACTCATTTCAATCTTTCTAGGTTTAACTGAAACATGGCATGTAGAAACTGGGAATGTTGTGATTAATGCTGTGTTCGGTGGGACTTGTGTTGGTTTAGGAATTGGTATTATCGTTTTAGCAGGGGGAACAACCGCTGGAACGGTTATTCTTGCGAGAATTGTTAATAAATATTTAGATATTAGTACGCCTTACGCTTTGTTATTCTTTGACCTTATCGTTGTGCTTATTTCATTGACAGAAATTCCTTTAGTGAAGTGCTTAGTTACAGTTATGTCTTTATATATAGGTACAAAAGTGATGGAATTTGTTATAGAAGGATTAAATACTAAAAAGGCAATGACTATTATATCTAGTCGCCCTAATGAGGTAGCAAAAGCTATTGATCAGCAAGTTGGAAGAGGATTAACAATATTAAATGGACACGGTTATTACACTAGAGAAGAAAAAGATGTACTTTACGTAGTCATCTCTAAAACACAAGTATCTCGTGCTAAACGAATCATCAAAAATATTGACGAAAATGCCTTTTTAGTTATTCATGACGTTCGTGATGTATATGGTAATGGTTTTTTGTTAGATGAGTAAAATATCAATATATTATAAAGTTAAAAAGTTGTTAAAATGTAAGGCACTTTTTTAAATGAAGTCTAAAATGATTGCTTAGTTAAAGTCATTTTGGGCTTTTTATTATCATACTGTTCTCTACTTATTTATTAAGGACAGTACTACTCGCTTAATTTACTACTACTCATTTACGAATATAATATATAACCTAGTGAAAATAATTGTTAGTCATAATATAGAAGAGATGTTATAATAAAAACTGTGATAATGATTATCAATTACAAGTTTGTGACTGATAATGAGTGAATAACTTAATTAATAACAATGTTTTTACTATATATAAAGCAAGATTTTAGAGAATGAAAGTAGGGGAATTATTATGAGTCGTTTAAGTGGTGAACAAGTGAAAATTGGCTACGGTGATTCTACGATTATTAATAATTTGGATGTCGCAATTCCTGATGGAAAGGTTACTTCTATTATTGGACCTAACGGGTGTGGGAAATCAACTTTATTGAAAGCGTTATCTAGACTATTGTCAATTAAAGAAGGTAAAATTAATTTGGATGGTAAGAGTATTCATGCCACATCCACGAAAGAAATAGCTAAAAAAATAGCAATTTTACCACAATCACCAGAGGTCCCAGATGGACTTACTGTAGGAGAACTTGTTTCTTATGGGCGTTTTCCACATCAAAAAGGATTTGGTCGTTTAACTGCAGAAGATAAAAAAGAAATTGATTGGGCATTGTCAGTTACAGGTACAAGTGAATTTCGTCATCGTACTATAAATGATTTAAGTGGTGGACAAAGACAACGCGTGTGGATTGCAATGGCACTAGCCCAACGTACTGATATTATTTTCTTAGATGAACCTACAACTTATTTAGATATTTGTCATCAATTAGAAATATTAAATTTAGTCAAAAAGCTCAACGAAGAAGAAGGTTGCACTATTGTGATGGTTTTACATGACATTAATCAAGCAATTCGCTTCTCAGATCATCTCATTACGATGAAAGCTGGAGATATTGTTGCTACTGGTCAAACTGATGAAGTGTTAACTAAGGACATTTTAGAAAAGGTATTTAATATTGATGGTGTTTTAGATATAGATCCGAGAACAGGGAAACCAATTTTAGTTACTTACGATTTATTCTGTCAGACGTATTCGTGATTCAATGAATACAGTCTTATTGATAAGATATGATAATAAAAAATGCTCAAAATGATAATTGTTTTGAGCATTTTTTTATATCATAACCATAGTTTGAATAATTTTATCACGTGAACCACAATAATTTTTAAAGTTCACCATTTATACATTTATTATTGTTATAATAAGACGTATACATATAAAGAAAAGATGTTTGAAAATATATTGTAATTTTACGATACAAAACGTTGAGTATCATTTTTTAAATGAAATTTAAAGGTAATTATGGTATTATAATAATAATTGCTATATAAAATCTGGACAATAGGAGGACATTGCCATGCAACATCTTATAAAAAAACATGTATTGAATGGCGAGTTTGAACTAGTTAGACAGTTAATGTCCGAAACAGATTTTATGGAATTTGAAGAAGCATACATCTCTAGTGCTCATGAAGTAGAGAGTATGATGTTTTATACATGTATTCTAGATATGATTAAGGTAGAAGAATCATCAGAATTACATGATTTAGCATTCCTTTTACTTGTTTATCCTTTAAGTGAATATGAGGGCGCACTAGATTCAGCTTATTATCATGCAGATTCTTCCATAAAACTTACTGACGGAAATGAAGTGAAGAGTTTATTACAAATGTTATTGCTTCATGCTATTCCTGAGCCAGTTATTTCGGATAAAAAAGCGTTTGATGTCGCTAAACGAATTCTAAAACTCGATCCAAGTAATAATGTTGCACGAAATGTACTTAAAGATACAGCAAAACGTATGGATAATGTAGTTGTAGACATTAATGAATTGAACAATCAAAGAGATGCACGCTAAAAAATGAGTTATAGTCGCTCAAGTTTATTGAAACTTTTGCGACTATTTTTTTATACATGATTACGTTTGATTATACATTTTTATTTATATTGATTCCTGAAAAATCGTTTTCTAAAATGATTAAAAATACAGAATAGCTAAATTTATACATTTTTTTAGGGTTGCAATAAAAAGTCAGTACGTTATAATTCTCACTGTGCAACTCTAAGGAGGTAAATATTCACATGGGGCTGAATAAAGAAGCTATAAAAATTGGTTTTGCCTATGTCGGCATTGTTGTCGGCGCAGGATTTTCAACAGGACAAGAAGTGATGCAATTTTTCACACCATTTGGTTTATGGTCATATATTGGAGTGATTATCTCAGGATTTATACTTGGATTCATAGGAAGACAAGTAGCTAAGATAGGTACTGCATTTGAAGCGAAAAATCACGAGTCCACATTGCAATATGTGTTTGGAAAAAAATTTAGTAAAGTTTTTGATTATATTCTTGTCTTTTTCTTATTTGGTATAGCTGTCACTATGATAGCCGGATCAGGTTCTACTTTTGAGCAAAGTTTTGGAATTCCTACTTGGTTAGGCGCATTAATCATGACAGTTTTGATTTACTTAACATTATTATTAGATTTTAATAAAATTGTAAGAGCTTTAGGACTAGTTACACCATTTTTAATCATAATGGTTATTCTTATTGCTGTGTTTTACCTATTTACAGGTAGTATTTCATTAGGGGAAGTAAACAGTGCTATGCCTGAAACGAGTGCTTGGAAAGGTATCTTTTGGGGATTAGTATACGGCGGATTAGCCTTTGCTGTAGGATTTAGTACGATAGTAGCTATCGGCGGTGATGCGTCTAAGCGAAGAGTTTCAGGTGCAGGAGCAATGTTTGGTGGTGTGCTATACGCTATCCTACTTGCGTTAATTAACTTCTCGCTTCAAACAGAATATTCAAAAATTAAAGATGTGGCAATACCTACGCTTAACCTAGCGAAAGGTATACATCCATGGTTAGGTCTTGTACTCACAGTCATTATGTTAGCTGTGATGTACAACACGATTTTAGGTCTTTGTTATTCTTTTGCAGCGCGTTTCACAGAACCTTATAGTAAAAAATACCATATATTCATTATTATCATGATGGTGATGGCATTTATTTTAAGTTTCGTAGGATTCGCTGATTTAATCAATGTCTTATACAAATTTATGGGTATTGTCGGATTATTTATTGTAGTAGCAGTATTGATTAAATATTATAAACGTAAAAAAGATGATGAAGAGCATATCGCGTAATCATTGCTTCACACTTTTATGATTAAAAATGTTTATTTTAATCGTGAGAAGTTTAAGGTTAAAAAATACATGAACAAGTATATATGTTCATCCGAGTTGACTAAGTTAAAGATGCACGCTTATATTAAATAATTTTAAATTGAGTCAGCTTTGAGGGGTGGGACTTCGAATTCATCAAAATGGATTCTGTCCTACCCCTTTGTTTAATTATATCGATATTTGTTTTATTATATTAATAGCAAGACAAGTAGAGTAATTATTTGAAAGGGTTAGCCATGATGAAAGAAAAGCTAAAATGGATATGGATAACAACACTAATCATACTTGTTGTCTCACTTATATTGGCTTTTAATTTGAAGAGTCATTATAACCATGTTCATGATAAACAGAAGAGCAAGACAAATGTTCAAATTAATAACAAAAATGTAAAATTATATAGAGATATCTCATATGGTAAAGGTATACCCAACAGCAAATTAGACATTATTACCCCAGCTGATATGAGCAATGATACGAAATTACCGGTAATTTTTTGGATGCATGGTGGAGGATTTATCGCTGGAGACAAACAATATAAAAATCAATTATTGTCAAAAGTTGCAGAACAAGGATACATCATTGTCAATGTAAATTATGCGTTAGCTCCGCAATATAAATATCCAACGCCGCTAGTACAACTCAATCAAGCTGTAAAGTTTATAAAAGAGAATAAGCATGAGTTACCTATTGATTTTGATCAAGTTGTTATTGGGGGAGACTCTGCTGGCGCTCAGTTAACTAGTCAATATGTAGCTATGCAAACCAATGAAGACTTGAGAGATGAAATGCATTTTGAACAGCAGTTCAAGCCTTCACAAATAAAGGCTGCTGTATTTTTTGGTGGTTTTTATAATATGAAAACCGTTAAAGCAACTGAGTTTCCGAGAATACAATTATTTATGAAAAGTTATACTGGAACAAGTCATTGGGAAACAGATTTTAAAAACTTATCTCAAATGTCAACGCTCAATCAAGTGACTCACGAATACCCACCGACATTTCTTTCGGTTGGTGACGCTGATCCTTTTTATAGTCAAAATAAAGAATTTGCGCAAGGTTTGAAAACAGAAAATATTCCAGTAGATACATTATTCTATGATGGTTCGCATCACTTACATCATCAATATCAATTTCATCTAGATAAACCGGAATCAAAAGAGAATATCAAAAAAGTACTGCTATTTTTAAGTCGAAACACATCATCTTCTGGAGTGGAGAGTAACGAGTCATCACAAAATCAGCCAACTCAAAATACTAATGAAGTATCCTTATACCCTTTTGATTCTTAAGTTTATTAAACATGTATTTCAATGGATTCGTGCATTGAAGTACGTCATTGCGAGGAGTACTGTATATGTTCTGAGAATACGATTGTATAATTAAATACCATAACTACATTAAAGAGATTTCATTCAAATTCAATGTGCAATGACTATCAGCATCAAACAATCCCAAAGTCAGTTATCTTTGTAATTTCTGTAAGAAATTCTACTCTGAATTATTGATATAGTAAGCTTGACATAAATACATTTTTAATCCAGTCATCGACTGAAAGCATATTAAAATGCTCAAGACAATATTGTGCACCCCAAAAGCTAGACTAAATTTTAGCTTTTGGGGTGCGTTTTTATAATTAAACAGTATAAATTTGATTTTAAAATTAAAGTAATTTAAGAATAATTCAAAGATATACGAAGTGATGATGCAGTAGATTCATAATAAGTAAAGAATAAATAATCTTAAACTTATAAGTAGTAAAGATAATTTAAATACGCCTCAATATGAGAGACGTATGATGATATTATTTAATATTTTAAATATGTGGTAAAATTTATAGTGACATACTTAGTTAATTTAATATTTTAGCCATTACATATTCGTTATAATATTTTTGGTTTATAAAAAGCTTATCTTTAAGTTCACCTTCGATTTGAAAGCCCATGCCTTTAAACAATTCTATTGCGTTAATGTTTTCAGTAACAACCGTAGCTTCAATACGTCGAATATGATGATTTAAAGCCCATGCTTCAATTCTATTGATAAGTGCTTGTCCAATACCTTGATGTTGGTAATATTCTCTAACACCAAGGTACACCACAGCTTCGTGCTGTGTACGTTCATAAGTTTCAGTATTAACAAATACGTATCCAACAAGTTGCTCATCACTTTCAGCGACATATATTGCTTTGGTAGGTGAGGTGATGTATTTTTCTAAGTGTTGACTTGCGGAAGATATCGTTGGTAAATATTCACCTGGATTGTAGAATGTAAATTCTGATTCATCATATATTTGGCTTAATAGGCTGATAAAGTTTTCAACGTCTTTAATACTAATTTCACGAATGAGATGTGTCATATCAACACTCCTGTTTTGTTAAATCAATTGTCTTCCTTATTATAGTACACTTTACATAATTACGCTTGATATGAAATTATCTAAAAGAAAGTTTAGGAGTTGATATTTATGAAGCCTAAAGTATTGTTAGCAGGTGGCACCGGCTATATTGGTAGATATTTAAGTCGAGTCATTGAACATGATGCTCAATTATTTGCTTTATCTAAATATCCCAAACCTGACAAAGGATCTACGAACAAAATCACATGGTTAAAACGCGATATATATAATCATAAAGATGTAGTTGAAGCTATGAAAGGTATAGACATTGCGGTATATTATTTAGATCCAACTAAACATTCTGCTAAATTAACACATGCAACAGCACGAGATTTAAACTTTATAGCGGCAGATAACTTTGGTAGAGCTGCATCAATAAATAAGCTGAAAAAGATTGTGTATATTCCGGGGAGCCGTCATGATAATGAAGCTATTGAACGTTTAGGCGCTTATGGCGTACCAGTTGATTGTACGGATGTTGAAGTGAAACGTCCTCATATTAACGTAGAATTACAAACAGCTAAATATGATGATGTTCGAACAGCGATGAAGATGATTTTACCAAAGAAATGGACGCTCAATCAACTTGTAGACTATTTTAGTAGGTGGTTAGATGAGACAAAAGGAACTTTTGTACATACTCAAAAACAAGATCATCACTACATCATTTACAATAGGAACATTAAAAGACCTTTAGCTATTTTCAAAATGGTTAATACAACAGAAGATATAATTACATTACATCTTGTTGATGGTAAATTGATGAAACCTAAATCAAAGAAGCAAGCAAAATTAGAATTTAGACTTCTTAAAGGAACACGTTTAATTATGGTTCATTTATACGATTATATCCCTAGATTATTTTGGCCAATTTACTATTTCATACAAGCACCGATTCAAGGACTTCTTATGAGAGGTTTTGAAATTGATTGTAGAATTAAGCATTATCAAGGTCGCATTCAATCAGGTGAGAAGATTAAATATACTAAATAATATATTAGGTGATTCGTTATGCAAATATTATTAGTCGAAGACGATAATACGCTTTTTCAAGAATTAAAAAAGGAATTAGAACAATGGGATTTTAATGTCGTTGGTGTCGAAGATTTTAGTCATGTGATGGAGACATTTGAAACATTTAATCCAGAAATAGTTATTTTGGATGTTCAATTACCGAAATACGATGGGTTTTATTGGTGTCGAAAAATGAGACAACAGTCGAACGTTCCTATTTTATTTTTATCATCAAGAGATAATCCAATGGATCAAGTGATGAGTATGGAACTTGGTGCAGATGATTATATGCAAAAACCATTTTATACAAACGTCTTAATTGCTAAGCTACAAGCTATTTATAGACGCGTTTATGAATTTGGAGTTGAAGAAAAGAGAACGTTAAGTTGGCAAGACGCTACTGTGGATTTATCAAAAGATAGTATTCAAAAAGATGATAAAACTATCTTTTTGTCTAAAACAGAGATGATTATTTTAGAGATGTTAATCAATAAACGTAATCAAATCGTGACACGAGACACTCTCATTACTGCTTTGTGGGATGATGAAGCTTTTGTTAGTGATAATACTTTAACAGTTAATGTTAATAGATTAAGAAAAAAATTATCAGAAATTGACATGGATAGTGCAATTGAAACCAAAGTTGGTAAAGGATACTTAGCTCATGAATAATTTTCGATGGTTTTGGTTTTTTATAAAATCTCGTATTAATTGGATATTGTGGATATTATTTCTCAACATTATTTTATTAGGTGTTGCCTACATAGATTATGAGATTTCAGTTGAAAGTGTATTTTATATAGTGATATTAAACGTAGGATTGAGTATACTTTTCTTATTATTTACGTTTGTTAAAGAAGTCCGTCTATCTAAACATTTTTATGAAGATAAAGAAATTGAAGAAATTAAGCATAAAGATTTGGCAGAAACCCCATTTCAACAACAAGTCATAGATTATCTGTATCGTCATATAGCCGCTCAAAAAGAGAAAGTAGTCGAACAACAATTACAAATTAAAAATCATGAACAAACAATTACAGAGTTTGTTCATGATATAAAAACACCTGTTACGGCTATGAAATTATTGATAGATCAAGAGAATGATGATCAGCGTAAGCGAGCGTTATTATTTGAATGGTCTCGTATTAATGAGATGTTAGATAAGCAATTATATTTAACAAGGCTTGAAACACATCATCGTGATATGTATTTTGATTATATTTCATTAAAGAGAATGGTTATAGATGAAATACAAGTTACTCGACATATCAGTCAGGCAAAAGGGATAGGTTTTGAATTAGATTTTAAAGACGAACAAAAGGTTTATACAGATGTTAAATGGTGCCGTATGATGATTAGGCAAGTTCTATCTAACTCTTTGAAATATAGTGATAATTCTACAATAAATTTAAGTGGTTATAACATAGAAGGACACGTTGTTTTAAAAATTAAAGACTACGGTCGTGGAATTAGTAAAAGAGATTTACCACGTATATTTGATAGAGGATTTACTTCTACAACAGACCGCAACGATACTGCGTCTTCTGGTATGGGATTATACCTTGTACAAAGCGTGAAAGAACAACTTGGGATTGAAGTTAAAGTTGATTCAATAGTGGGGAAAGGAACAACGTTTTATTTCATTTTCCCACAACAAAATGAAATCATTGAGCGCATGTCTAAAGTGACAAGATTGTCATTTTAAACGTGCGTTTTGTTACTTACTATTATCACAATTGTAATAAATAATCGATATAATAAAAGATGTAAATTAAAGAAGATATGATAGTCTACATTAAGTTTGTCTTCGTAAAAAGATAATTTGGTTGAAGTATGACAGGAGTGATTATTTGTCGATATTAGAGGTAAGACAGTTGTCAAAAGTCTATGGTGATAAGCAAGCTTTCCAAGAAGTTTTGAAAGAAATTAATTTAGATGTTGATGAAGGTGAGTTTATATCAATTATGGGACCTTCTGGTTCAGGAAAGACAACTTTATTAAATGTACTTAGTTCGATTGATTATATGACTAAAGGATCTATTACAATCAACGGGAAACAACTTGAGAAGTTATCTAATAAGCAATTATCTGATATTAGAAAAAAAGATATTGGATTTATTTTTCAAGATTATAATATTTTAAATACCTTAACCGTTAAAGAAAATATCATGCTTCCACTATCAGTTCAAAAGTTAGATAAACAAATAATGCATGAACGTTATCAACGTATAGTAGAAGCTTTGAACATTAGTGATATTAGTGATAAATATCCATCAGAGTTGTCAGGTGGACAGCGTCAACGTACCTCAGCAGCAAGGGCATTTATTAATTTACCTTCAATTATATTTGCTGATGAGCCTACAGGTGCTTTAGATTCTAAAAGTACACTAGATTTACTTAAGCGTCTTAAATATATGAATGAGGAATTTAACACAACCATACTTATGGTGACACATGATCCAGTAGCGGCTAGTTTTTCAAACCGTGTTGTGATGTTAAAGGATGGACAAATCTTTACTGAGTTGTATCAAGGTGATGATGATAAACAAACGTTTTATAAAGAAATTATAAGAACGCAAAGTGTACTTGGTGGCATCAATTATGAGCTTTAATGAAATTATCTTCAAAAACTTTAAACAAAATGTGACGCACTATGCTATTTATTTATTATCTCTTGTTATCAGCGTTGTATTATATTTTAGTTTTGTAACTTTAAAATATGCGCACCATTTACACGGTAATCAATCGTTTCCTGCCATCAAAGAAGGTTCACAAGTAGGAAGTTATTTTTTATTTATCATTATTGTGGTCTTTTTGCTTTATGCTAATTTTTTATTTTTGAAAAGACGAGGTCGTGAACTATCGTTATTACAAATTATTGGTCTAACAAAGAAAGATATCATGAAAATGATTATGTTGGAGCAATTGATGACATTTATGATGACAACTATTGTAGGTATCATATTGGGAATCTTTGGTTCGAAAATTTTACTCATGATTGTATTGCGATTATTAGGAATCAACGTGAGTGTTTCTATTATATTTAATTATCATGCCATTTTAGAAACGTTATTATTAATAGCTGTGTCATATGTACTTATAGTCTTTCAAAGCTATGTATATTTACTTAAACGTTCTATTAAAGAGTTAGCGTCTGATGTAAATAAAAAAGAGTTCAGTCATACACGCACAACACTTGGTGAAGTTGTATTAGGTTTGCTAGGGATTATTATGATAGTTAGTGGTTATATAATGTCGACTAAATTAGTAGATAACGTAGAAACAATTATTCAACCTTTTGCTATTTTATTTTTAACTGTTATAGGATCATATTTTTTCTTTAGAAGTACAGTTTCATTGATATTTAAAGCGATACAGCGGTTGAGAAATGGAACGGTAAGTGTCACAGATGTTATGTTCACATCACCTATTATATATCGTGTTAAGAAGAATGCATTTTCTCTAACTGTAATGACTGTTGTGTCAGCAATAACAGTTTCTGTATTATGTTTTGCGGCGTTAAGTCGTAGTACGTTAACAAATGAAGTGTTACTGAGTTCACCACATGATGTTACGTTAAAGAATCAGAAACAAGCAAATGAACTTGCTTTTAAATTAAATAACCGTAATATTGAACATTACTATAATTATAAAGAGGTCGTGTATGCAAAAGTTTATAAAGATCATCTTTTTAGCGAAGGTGTATATAGACCGAAAGAAATCACAGTAACGAGTGATAAATATATTCCAAATGTAAGTACGAAAAAAGGGCAGACAGATATTATTATACCTAGAGGATCTCTCAAAGATGTTGTTAAAACAGACAAAAAAAGGACGGCTTATGTAGGAAGTAAGAAGTTTCGTTTAAAAGTAAGTTTGAGAAAAGGGATAAATAAAGTCTATTTTATGTCTGATGTTGATCGTGGTAGACCGACACTTATTTTAAATGATGAAGATTATCAAAAAATTAGAGAACATATAAAAGAAAAGAATATTGTTTCCCAATATGGTTTTGATCTTAAAAATAAAAATGATTTACCAGAATTAGAAAAATTAGTTAGTAGTATCAATGAAGATATAGAAACAAGAAGTGAAGCGGCAAGTGAAATTTCTAGTTTAACTGGTATTTTATTATTTGTGACATCGTTTTTAGGAATTACATTTTTAATCGCAGCAGGATGTATAATTTACATTAAACAGATTGATGAAACGGAAGACGAACTTGAGAACTACACGATTCTTCGTAAGCTAGGATTTACGCATCAAGATATGTCTAAAGGTTTGAAACTTAAGGTAATATTTAATTTTGGTTTACCTTTAATTATTGCATTACTGCATGCATATTTTGCTTCACTTGCTTATATGCATTTAATGAATGTGACAAATCAAATACCTATTTTTATAGTTATGGCAGTTTATACAGCAACTTATGCAGTATTTGCTATTATAGCTTATAATCATTCTAAAAGAACAATTAAACATTCGATATAAATTTATACTTATTGAATTTGTGTTATTTAATTTATAGATTTTAATATATTTTCAAAACTCAATTGATAATACTAAGCGACATTTTAATCATTGAAAATAACAAATGATTAAAGTGTCGCTTTATTAAATTGAATGAAAATTACAATTAATATTTGAAATTGATTTAATAAATCGTTATTTTAAAGTTGGAGTGGATAAAAGTGTTTCCATGATTTTATCGCTCATCATTTTTAATAAGATTATGAGACACTTATGTAAAAATTTAATATCTAGTTTGTTAAGAATTTGTAAATAGAATTGTGGTTATGTAAATTTTGTGATATTTTCAAGTAGGGACAAAACTGGATGTTGGCGAACATCAATAAATGATTACTATATATTAAATTTACACAATTTTTACAATATAAGAATTGCTAGTTACTTTTTATAATAATTGTAAATCAGTTCCTCAACCACTTGTCTTACGCAAATAAAATTTAATAATGTGATTGATGACAATCGCTCAAAATGGAGGATTTTTAATGTTTAGTAAGAAAAAGGATAAGTTCATGGTTCAATTAGAAGAAATGGTATTCAATCTAGACCGTGCAGCTATTGAATTCGGCAAAATGGACTTCAATACACACTTAGATTTGAAAGCTTATTCTGATAATATTAAAACGTATGAGTCACATGGTGACGAACTTATGCATCAAGTTATTTCTGATCTCAACCAAACATTCATTACACCAATTGAACGTGAAGATATCTTATCTTTATGCAATGCAATAGATGATGTTCTAGATGCTATGGAAGAGACATCAGCAATGTTTGAAATGTATTCAATTGAATATACAGATGAGTACATGGCTGAATTTGTAGAAAACATACAAAAAGCAGTTGCCGAAATGAAGCTAGCTGTAGGATTACTTGTAGACAAAAAGTTATCTCACATGCGCATTCATTCTATTAATATTAAAGAATTTGAGACAAATTGCGACGGTATCTTAAGACAGTCGATGAAACACATCTTCAACAGTGAAACAGATCCAATCACATTAATTAAAATAAAAGATATTTATCAAAGCATGGAAGAAATAGCAGATAAGTGTCAAGCTGTTGCTAATAATTTTGAAACTATAATCATGAAAAATAGCTAAGGGAGTCTTTATTTATGTCATATATTTTAATTGTCACGATAGCTATAGTTATATTTTCATTAATATTTGACTTTATCAATGGTTTCCATGATACAGCTAATGCTGTAGCTACTGCGGTTTCTACTCGAGCATTAACACCAAGAAGAGCTATTTTATTAGCAGCAGTCATGAACTTTATTGGGGCATTGACCTTCACAGGTGTTGCTGGAACTATTACAAAAGATATCGTTGATCCATTCAAATTACAACATGGTTTAGTTGTTGTGTTAGCAGCTATTATTGCTGCCATTATTTGGAATTTAATCACTTGGTTGTATGGAATACCAAGTTCATCTTCTCACGCACTAATCGGATCTATAGCGGGTGCAGCCATTGCATCGCAAGGTTCGTTTGCAGTATTACACTATCAAGGTTTTACAAAAATTATTATCGTATTAATCATTTCACCAATTATAGCTTTTTGTGTAGGTTATATGATGTATACGATTGTTAAAATCGTTTTTAAAAATTCAAATTTAACACGTACTAATCGTAATTTTAGGTTTTTCCAAATCTTTACTGCAGCATTACAATCATTCTCACATGGTACAAACGATGCTCAAAAATCTATGGGTATTATCACATTAGCTTTAATTGTAGGTAATTTACAAGATGGTAGTAATGTTGAACCTCAAGTATGGGTTAAAGTTGCGTGTGCAACAGCTATGGGATTAGGTACAGCAGTAGGTGGTTGGAAAATCATCAAAACTGTTGGCGGAAATATTATGAAAATTAGACCTGCTAACGGTGCAGCCGCTGATATTTCTTCAGCATTAACGATTTTCGTAGCGTCATCATTACATTTCCCATTATCTACTACACACGTTGTGTCTTCATCTATTCTAGGTGTAGGTGCTTCAAATCGTGCGAAAGGTGTTAAATGGAGTACTGCTCAACGTATGGTTGTAACATGGGTGATTACTTTACCTATCTCAGCTGTTTTAGCAGCAATTATTTATTTTATTATTCATCTGTTCTTAAAATAAAAAAGGTTTGTATAATACGTAAGTACATATAGCTAAAGGCCACACAAAGACTGACATTTTTAGTCAACTTTGTGTGGCCTTTTTATTTGAATTGCTTAAAATATAAAATAATGAGGTTCAATCATTCTATTAAAATAAAAAACTACAAGGTATATTCCATTACCTTGTAGTAAAATCATTAATCATCAATGATTAGTGGATAAATGCATATGAAGATACTTCTGAAGCTGGGATAGTACGATAGTTCATATTGTATGGACCATTTGCATAATTCATTTCTGAAATTAAAATACTACCATCACCATTAATACGTTCAACGTATGCTACATGACCATATGGTCCAGGTGTACTTTGCATAATTGCACCAACAGATGGAGTATTATCAACTTGATAACCATCATTCGCTGCATTTGACGCCCAGTATTTTGCATCAGACCAGTAAGTACTGATAGGTTTACCAGCTTGTGAACGTTTGTCGAACACATACCATGTGCATTGACCTTCAGTGTATAAGTTTTGATGGTTGAATGAAGGTGAAGTATAATTACCGCTAGTTTGAGTTGCTGTACCACCTGATCCTGAACCAGAACCACCATTAGGGATAGTTAATATTTGGTTAGGCATAATTAAATAACCATTTAGATGATTTGCTTGCATTAATGCATCAACTGAAACACCATATTTATTAGCTATGATGTTTAATGATTCACCTGCTACTACAGTATGTGAAGATGCTGAACTTGAAGAAGTGTTTGAACTAGTATTTTGTGAAGCACTTCCACCTACATTAATAACTTGTCCTGGGAATACCATATTGTTGCTAAGATTATTATTCTGCTTAATGCTTTCTACTGAAGTATTGTATTGTTGTGCAATAGTCCATAAGGATTCTCCAGATTGAACCTTATGTTGTGTAGAAGCTTCAGCATCATGATGTGATAGAACTGCTGCTGCGCCTGAAGCGGCTGTAATTGCAAAGGCTAACTTTTTCAAAGTAACTCCTCCTTAAATATAACAAAGATTTAATTGATTTAAGTTTAATGATTTAGATAATTGTCCCGACAAGTCTCTGTACATTAACTTTTTGTTTTTTTATTACGTACCCCATACTAACAAAAATATTTGACTTTGTGGGCTTTGTTATTATCTTGTAACATTGTTAAAATAATGTATTGTTCTGAACATTTATTAAAGAAAGTTGATATATCGCTATTTATAAGACATATTTCGTTACTTTTCTTAATATTTATTAGATAAATTGTAATAAAGTAAAGTTCAATGTAATGAGTTTTCTAAAACTTCTATATATTTAGAATTTATGAACTTAAATACTTTTGTAATTCTTTATAGTGTTGTAAAATTTTTATTACCTAATTATTTAATATAGAAAAGGAGTTATTATAATGTCACAATCGACACACCAATCAACTGATCATAAAAGACAATCTCAAGATAAGAACCAAACACATGCCTATGCAAAAGTTTGGTTATATTTTATGTATTATTGGATGATTTTTGGGATTGGTTGTTATTTTGGACAATATCTTCCTATGTCATGGAGAAAACCATTGTCTCTAGGATTGTTAATTCTGATATTAGCAACGTTGTTTATTAAACGTGCGCGAAAATATGGATTAGTGATCTCTCATATATACGCTATTATTGTAGGTTTGCTTTCGTATGCTCTTTTTACGACTTACTTACAAAATTTAGGAGCAGAAGTATTCTATAAAAATATTATTCTTGCTATTGGTGCATTTATAGCTTTTGGTATTATAGGTTACTTTTTAATAAAAGACGCTTCGAGTATGGGAAAATATTTGTTTGTGACATTAATTGCGCTAATTATAGCTGGGATTATAGGGATATTTATTAATAATCCAATTTTTCATACTGTCATTACAATAGTGAGCTTATTATTGTTTCTCCTTTATACTTTATACGATTTTAATAGAATGAAAAGAGGTCAATTCTCACCAAGAGAAATGGGATTTAATTTGTTTATCAACTTATTAAATATCATCGAAGATATACTTAGTTTAGCAAATCGCTTTAAAAACTAAAGAGATTATGAATGAATTAAAAGATGTGATCGTGTTTCTCTATCAGAGAGTTTCTGGGTTTTTCATTTAATGTTGAACTCTCAACACGACACATCTTTTTTTATATCTAATAGAAAAGATGAAGTACAAAAATAAAAAAATGATTAAATATATCTTTTTCTTTTTGATTTATTTTTATATTGTGTTAGATTATTTTCTGATACTTGTGAAAATTTACATGAATTGATATGGGCATAAAAGACTGAGGGAAAGAGGTAAAGATATGGCAAATTCTTGTTTGCATATACTTTCAAAAAAAGAATATACGGCAACACGATGTCAAGACGGCATTTTATTATTTTGGCCTATCGAAGGGAGTATGCACTTTCAACAATTTATGAAAGAAAGGATACTCTCAGATGAGTTATATATTGTGAATAATATGGATGTGTTTAGTATCAGTGACAATGGCATCACACTAGAAGTATATATTTCTAGTGATTGGTTTACAGAGTTAGGCTATTCTTTTTTTAATTACCATTATATTTCGGATTTAATACAATCTAAGAAAGAAATTAAAGAACTAGTTGCTCAACTTACGTTGAATTTTTTAGATAATGATGTGGATAAAGAGCAAGATATTATCAATAAAATTGTTCATATTCTTGCTAATGAGGCTATTATTGACAAAAAAATTGCTGAAGACCAATATATGTATGATTATTATGGTGAGTTAAAGGATGAATTGAATTATATATATAATCACATCGAAGAAAGACTTACTCTAAAAGATATTTCCAATAAATTATATGTTTCTAAGTCCAACCTTTCTACGCAGTTTCATTTGTTATTAGGTATGGGATTTAAAAAATATATAGATACACTTAAAATTAGTAAATCTATAGAGATGCTACTTACGACAACTAAAACGATAAGCCAAATTAGTGAAACGTTAGGATTTAGTAATGTATCTACATATTCTAGACAATTCAAAAATTATTTAAGTGTAACGCCCAATGCATATCGTGCAATGAAAAAATATGATAAGTACAATGGATGTTCTGATGATGATGTTTCAGAACACTTAAAATCATGTGTACAATCATTAATATGTTCTAAAATGCCAACGAATGAGTTAGATAATTATGATGAAATTGTTATTGACCAATATCCAATTTCTAATGTTTCAACGTTTTATTCTGTCGTTCAAATTAATTCAATTGATGAAATTAAAATGTTGTTTTTGCAAGGTATTCATAAAAAAATAGGGTATGAAGGTTCAAATATTATTTTTTGTATTATGCCTAACTTATGCCAATATAAGAATTTGTTCTCTCAAGAAGAGATGAATGATATCATTAAAATTATTATTGAATATCGCTTGCACGTCGCATTTAGCATCGATAAAATCGAGCAAATATATGAACTTAATCAACTTTTTACATATCAATATGAAAACTTAAAAATTATGAATAAATGTTCTGTTTCAGATTACAATGTGCAATTTATATTTAATTTGAACGAAAAAAGTATTCGAGAAATTTATCGTAATATCTTGAAGATACAAAACATCGAATTGGAATATAAAATAGGTTTAGATATTAGTTGCATGTTTAATGACACTGCACAATTTAAATCATTAGCTTCGCAAATAAAGCGTTTAAAATTTGACTATCTTTATATTGATAATGCTAGATTAAAGTCACCCTATTTACTTGATAATGAGGAAGGTTTATTACTCAAAAATATTCTACAATTTAAGCATTTAATAGATGATTTAAAGCAGTTTGATTTTAGTAGTGAAAATTTAATTTTTCTAAATTTATATAATCATCAATTACTGAATAATAATGAAATTGATTTAAGTAATAGCGCTCCATTACTATTTAAAACGATTTCAAAACTAAAAAAACATTTTAAAGGCTACGGATTAAATGTATTTTCAAATCCTAAAGTCTTTAACGCTGTACATTTATTTGATGAGAATGGGTTTAAAACAACGTTTGGACTGATTTTTAATCATTTGAGTTGGATGACTAATCAAAACCAAATTGAACAACGATTCTATAATATTATTGAAAATGCTGATCAATATTATCTCTACTTATATGATTGGCGTGTGATTGAAAGTGAATCTAATGAGAGCGACTTTAAAGACGTTGATATATGGATTAACTTTGAAGATGAAGCGTTAATAGATGAATATATTTGTGTGATTGCTAAAGTTGATGATGAAGGTGGCAATATTAATCATATGATTTCTCAAAACTTACGTCACAAATATGTTTGGTCTACACCGTTCTTGATGAGAGTTGAGGAGAACTTTAGACCATACATGCACATTATGGAACATGACTTTAAAAAGGGCCCATTGAAAATCAGAATGAAATATAATGCAGTATATTTAGTTGAAATATATAAAAAAGATAAAATAAATAAAAGGCGTAGCACAACTTAAATTGTGTTTATTCGTAATTTTGACAATTGTTTAAAAACAAATGTCAAAGACAATTATCCAAATATTTAAGATAATGATATATGCGTTGTCTACTTATATTTGGAGGTGCAGATTTTGAATGAGCAGAAATTAATTAAATTACTAGAATTTTACAAACAATATAAAGCATTATCTGGATATATAGATAAAAAATATAAGTTGACGTTAAACGATCTTGCTGTACTATATTTAGCTAAAAAATATTGCTTAGATGAGCGAATTCTTATGCAAACTTTTCTAAAACTGGCTACAGGAGAGTTAGATATTAGTAGAACTAAGATTTTGATGTCTATTAGAAGATTGATAGACAAAGAAAAGTTAAATAAAGTAAGATCGAATAGAGATGAAAGAAAAATTTTTCTATATATGGATGAAAATAATATGAGTGAATTTGATGCTTTATTTGAAGATGTTGAAAAATTCTTAAGTTATTAATGACATTTTAATCGATATACAAAATGTATAGAGATGTGTCGAAATGAATCAAGCTACATAAAATGAGTTTGCTGTCGTCAAAAGTTTTATTTTGATGACAGTTTTTTTATTAAAAATGTTTATTGTATTTTGAGGAACAATAGGTATCTATAATGATTGATTTAACAATGTTTGTAACATGTTAACAGATTTTACAAAGACGGTAGCTAAATATATAATATGGTACATAGATGATGAAAGTGAGATGACATTATGGGACGTAAATGGAACAACATTAAAGAGAAAAAAGCCCAAAAAGATAAAAATACTAGTAGAATATATGCCAAATTTGGTAAAGAAATATATGTAGCTGCAAAGTCTGGTGAGCCTAATCCAGAGTCAAATCAAACTTTAAGATTAGTATTAGAACGTGCAAAAACATATTCAGTACCTAATCATATTATAGATAGAGCTATTGATAAGGCTAAAGGCGCTGGTGACGAAAACTACGATCACTTAAGATATGAAGGTTTTGGTCCGAATGGTTCAATGCTTATAGTTGACGCATTAACAAACAATGTAAATCGTACAGCATCAGATGTACGTGCTGCGTTCGGTAAGAATGGAGGAAATATGGGAGTATCTGGTTCAGTAGCTTATATGTTTGACCATACTGCAACCTTTGGTGTAGAAGGTAAATCTGTAGATGAAGTCTTAGAAACACTAATGGAGCAAGATATTGATGTAAGAGATGTAATTGATGACAATGGCTTGACTATTGTTTACGCAGAACCAGATCAATTTGCACAAGTTCAGGATGCATTACGTGAAGCTGGCGTTGAGGAATTTAAAGTAGCAGAGTTTGAAATGTTACCTCAAACTGATATTGAGTTGTCTGAAGAGGATCAAGCTATTTTTGAAAAATTAATCGATGCACTTGAAGACTTGGAAGATGTTCAAAATGTTTTCCATAATGTAGATTTAAAATAATGATGACTGCTAATGATTGGATAGACCGGTTGGAATTAATTTCGCATCCTGAAGGCGGATATTTTAAAGAAACAATGAGAGGCGACGGTAAAGGAAGAGCGTCTTTTAGCAGTATTTATTTTCTATTAACACAGCGCGATATATCACATTTTCATAGAATAGATGCAGATGAAGTATGGTATTATCATGCTGGTCAGACGTTGAAGATTCATATGATAACCCCTAAAGGTGAATATCATACTGTTAAATTAGGTAGAGATATAGATTGTGGTGAGTGTTTACAATATTGTGTGCCAAAAGGGACAATTTTTGCTTCTACTTTAGATAGTGCAGAGGGATATAGTCTAGTTGGATGTATGTGTCAACCTGGATTTGAATACGAGCATTTTGAACTTTTAACACAAGAATATTTGATTCGTCAATATCCACAATATGAAAGCATAATAAAAAGATTAGCTATATCTCAAGAAGATTAATAGAATATATAATAAGTATAAGAACCTGAGACATCGGTAATAGTCTCAGGTTTTTTGATATATTGACAGTCGATAACTAAATTAATATACGACTATTTCAAATTTTTTAGAACACAACATAGAGAATTTCACCGAGAAATTCAACAGGCAAAGCAGGTTGGGGTTCGGGATTCAGGACGTGGGGCAACGAATTCAATTTGAAATTTGACACGTGCACTCAGTTAATTAAATGAAGCCTAAGTTTTATTTAATTAACTTACCTTTTTAAATAACACATGGTTTTCAAGATGTACATGTTGGTGTGTTTGACGTTCGATATTTTGTAATCTTTGGTAAACAAGCTTCCATGTTCCACATGCTTCTTCTGGGGTTTGATAATCAGAGGTTAGTTGATTCATAACATTTAATAATTGCCCAGTATCTTCGTGGTCATTAATTAAATCTTCTAATATGATTTTAATGTTTTGTACATCTTGTCCTTGACTATATTGAATGAGTTTAGGAAAATCTTCCTCATCTTCTTTACGTATATGATCCAACATACTATCACGAAACTCGCGATATAAGTCTTGTAATTTTAATAAGTATGGGTGACTAGGACCATGTACTTTTGCCAATTTAGTCATGTAAGGTGTAAGATTCTTAAATTCTTCTTTAAGCGTTTCGTGATAAGCTGATTGTATATATTGTATAAGAGATTCAACATTTAAAAATTTAGGATTAATGGTACTGTTACCTTCTGTATTATCAATATGATTCAACTTATTTAATAAGGAATTTAAGTCAATATTTGGTTTATGATTGACAGCTGAAGCGATACTCTCTTGTCCGCCACAACAAAAATCTATTCCAGCATTTCTAAATATATCTGCACTTTTAGGATAATCTGTTACAACATCTGCAACAATATCTTCTTTTGTAATCATAAAAATTCCTCCTTAATATTTAGTATAAATGAAAAGTAAAAAATTGAATCAATCATAAAGATAAACTTCATAAAATATTCAAATAATAATAAAAAGGTTGCAATTCATAAATTTATCCTTTGAAATATAGGATAATAGCTATCATAATTAGAAAAGAGGGAGGAATGAATTATGCTAACTGAAAAAGAGCAAGATATTATCAAACAAACTGTACCATTATTACAAGATAAAGGAACTGAGATTACTTCAATTTTTTATCCTAAGATGTTTGAGGCTAACCCAGAATTATTAAACATGTTTAACCAAACAAACCAAAAGAAAGGTATGCAATCTGCTGCATTAGCACAAGCAGTACTAGCTGCAGCAATGAATATTAATAATTTAGGTGCAATTAAGCCAGCAATTATGCCTGTGGCACATAAGCACTGTGCTTTACAAGTTTATCCCGAACATTATCCAATTGTAGGTGAAAATTTACTTGCTGCAATTCAAGATGTGACAGGGTTAGAAAGTGACGACCCAGTAATTCAAACATGGGCAAAAGCGTATGGAGAAATTGCAGATGTATTTATCAAATTAGAGCAAGAAATTTACAACCATATGTTATGGAAAGGTTTTAAACCATTTAAAATCACAAACATTACACAAGAAACAAGTGACATCAAATCTTTCACAGTTGAATCTGAAGAATATGATTTAAGTCAATTCGAACCAGGTCAATACATTACCGTAGATGTTTCTAGTGAAAAGTTACCATATAGAGCTAAACGTCATTATTCAATCATAGATGGAGATGAAAATCACTTAGTATTTGGTGTCAAACGTGATGTGACTACTGAACATGAAGGTGAAGTTTCAACAATTTTACATGATGAAATATCAGAAGGTGACATGATTAATTTATCTGCTCCTGTAGGTGGCTTTTCAATAGAAAATACTGAAAGACCGCAATTGTTTATTGGTTCTGGCGTAGGTATGACACCATTAGTTTCAATGTTTAAAAAAGCTGCATCATTAAACGTTCCAACTCAAATGATTCAAGCGGTTGTGACAGAAGATGAACGACCATTTGCTCAAAAACTTGATAGCATTACAGATAATTATGAGCAAGCACAGCTACATTTACACGTGAAAGATAAAGAAGGTTATTTAGAAGCTAAAGAATTAGAACAATATTTAAGTGAACAGCCTGAAATTTATATTTGTGGTGGTACGAAATTCTTACATTCAATTATAAATTCTCTTAAAGAATTAAATTATGATATGAATCATGTTCATTTTGAAACATTTATTCCTCGTTTAAGTGTTCAAGTATAGTTTTAAAGAAGGTAATATAATGAAAATGAATCCAAGATATGTTAAAGTGTTTTTTCTATATTTAGTAAGCACATTTATTTCTAATCGCTTAACAACGAATAAATCTTTATGCAAAACATTAATGCAAGGCATTTTAGGTTATGGTTTATTTGCATTAGGATTAAAGTATTTAACTATTAAGAAAAAACAACATCAAGCGCAATAGAATTTTAATGATTGTTTTACCATTAATAAAATTGGTATTTTATCAAGCAACGAGCAACAGTGTTTATGACTCTGTCACTCGTTGCTTATTTTTATGTTCACATTTTTAAATTTCAATATTTATGTGTTAAAACCTAGTATTTCTATCTATTTTAAGTAAAATAAATCAATTTATAGTAAAATAGTCTTAATGATTTAATAAGAACATTTATGTAAACAGTATTTATCTGAGACTTAAGATGACATTGACATCCTAGTTTAATATAATAAAAGCAAGGAGTTGGTGACTGTGAAAGTAAAATATATAGACAAACGTCACTGGCGTCGCCTGGTAGAGAGAGAATATACAGAGGTTAAAGTTAATAATAATAGATTTAAAGGTATTATAGGCTTGGTCACGATGAAAAAGGTTCGTGAGCCTTTAGAGGTGACGGTAGTTGGACAAAACATAATAGTTGCAGATGACAATTATAAATGGTTACAGATACTACCGGATAAGAAGCGGTATAGTATGACTGTCATGTTTGATAATAAAGGGAATCCATTAGAATACTACTTTGACATTAATATAAAGAACATTACTCAAAAAGGAAATGCACGTACCATCGATTTATGTTTAGACGTTCTCGTTCTACCTAATGGTGAGTATGAACTTGTAGATGAAGATGATTTAATGTACGCACTACAAAATAAACAAATTTCAAAGAAGCAATATCATGAGGCATATATTATCGCCCATCAATTAATGATTGAAATAGAAGATAATTTTTCAGAAATACAAGATAAGGTTATGCGTTGTTATCATAAAATCAATCATAAAGCACAGAAAATGAAACATAAACGTCCCTATAAAGCTAAAAAGAAATCACACCGACGACATTAACAATTTTAATCAATTTATCGCTGATGGTAAGTTATGTCGTTTCACTAAGATTAAAGTAAAAACATATGTAGGGGGACGCTATGAAAATAGATGATTATCGTTTGCTCATTACTTTAGATGAGACAAAAACTTTACGCAAAGCAGCAGAAATTCTATATATTTCTCAACCTGCAGTTACTCAACGTTTAAAGGCAATTGAGGCTGCATTTGGAGTTGAGATTTTTATTCGTACAAAAAAACAGCTCATTACTACGACTGAAGGTTCAATGATTATTGAACATGCGCGTGATATGCTCAAACGTGAACGTTTATTTTTTGATAAAATACAAGCACATATTGGTGAAGTGAACGGTACAATTTCAATCGGTTGCTCTTCGCTTATTGGACAAACATTGCTTCCTGAAGTATTAAGTCTTTATAATTCGCAATTTCCCAATGTGGAGATACAGGTTCAAGTAGGATCTACTGAACAAATAAAAGCGCATCATCGAGACTACCATGTGATGATTACACGTGGAAATAAAGTAATGAATTTATCGAATACACATTTATTTAATGATGAACATTATTTTATATATCCTAAGGATCGTAAGGAAGATGTAACTAAACTGCCTTTTATTGAATTTCAAGCGGATCCAATTTATATTAACCAAATTAAACAATGGTATAACGATCATTTGGGACATGATTATCACGCGACAATCACAGTTGATCAAGTTGCCACATGTAAAGAAATGTTGCTTAGTGGTGTAGGGGTAACTATACTACCAAAAATTATGATGAAAAATATCGATAAGAACATGTTTGAATTTGAAAAAGTCACTATTGATAAAAAGCCACTTATTCGGTCAACATACATGAGTTATGACGCAAGTATGCTACAACTTCCTCAAGTAGACGCATTCGTAAATTTAATGTTGAACTTTATTAGATAATTGAGGCTTAATTCTGTTGTGTAACTGCAATCTAAAAATAGGATAGAGGTCGAGAAGATGTTTACAGCATTATTGCAAATAAAGAATTATAAATTGTTTGTGGTCAATATGTTGTTACTAGGTATGGGAATAGCAGTGACTGTACCTTATTTAATTTTATTTGCTACAAAAGATTTGGGGATGACGACAACACAATATGGACTGCTACTTGCACTTGCTGCGATAAGTCAGTTTATAGTCAATTCCATTATTGCAAGATTTTCTGATACACATCATCTTAATAGAAAGATTCTAATCATCACTGCTTTGTTTATGGGGGCAGTGAGCTTCTCAATTTATTTCTACGTTCATCAAATATGGTTATTCATCGTGTTATATGCGTTGTTTCAAGGATTATTTGCACCAGCAATGCCACAATTGTATGCCTCTGCCAGAGAATCAATCAATGCTTCAAGTTCACGTGATCGTGCTAAGTTTGCTAATACTGTTTTACGTTCAATGTTTTCACTTGGTTTTTTATTTGGGCCATTTATAGGTGCACAACTTATTGAGTTAAAAGGTTATTCTGGATTATTTGGTGGCACAATAGCTATTATTTTATTTACTTTAATTTTACAAGTGTTTTTTTATAAAAATTTACCGGTAAAAAATCAAATTTCTGAACAACAGCATATTGAGAAAATCGCACCAAATATGTTTAAAGATAAATCATTATTTATTCCATTTATAGCGTTTATATTACTTCATATTGGGCAATGGATGTATACGATGAATATGCCACTTTTTGTGACAGATTATTTAAATGAAAAGGAAAGATATGTAGGCTATTTAGCAAGTTTATGTGCAGGTTTAGAAGTGCCGTTTATGGTTATATTAGGTATATTATCAGCTAAATTGCCAACTCGAACTTTATTGATAATTGGTTCTGTATTTGGTGGCGCATTTTACTTTAGTATTGGTGTATTTAAAAATTTTCATATGATGCTTGTTGGACAAATATGTTTAGCCATCTTTCTAGCAATATTACTAGGTCTTGGGATTAGTTATTTTCAAGATATTCTTCCTGATTTTCCAGGTTATGCATCAACACTTTTTGCCAATGCCATGGTAATAGGACAACTTGGTGGTAATTTGCTAGGTGGTGTGATGAGTCATTGGGTTGGTTTGGAAAATGTATTCTTTGTCTCAGCAAGTTCTATCTTCGTAGGGATGATACTCATCTTGTTTACGAAAGATCAAAAAATTACAATAGAAGATGTGGAGTAGATAGAGATGACAGCGATATTATGGATTTTAATTATTATAGCCTTTGCGTTAGCATTTATTGGTTTAATTAAACCGGTGATACCATCACTTTTAATGTTATGGATTGGTTTTTTAATTTATCAATTTGGTTTTCATGAGGGAAGATTATCGTGGATTTTTTATGTTGCAATGATTATCTTTACCATTATGATATTAGTAGCCGATTTTGTGATGAATAAATATTTCGTCAATCGCTTTGGAGGAAGTAAAATAGGTGAATACACAGCGCTCATAGGTGTGATTGTAGGTTGTTTCGTTTTTCCTCCCTTTGGTATTATCATTATTCCTTTTGTTGCTGTGTTCATTGTTGAATTGGTTCAAGGGTTTAACTTTCAACAAGCTATAAAGGTGAGTTTTGGCTCAGTGATTGCATTTTTAGCGAGTACAATTGCTCAAGGTCTAATAATGATTGTAATGGTTATTTGGTTCTTTTTAGATGTCTTTCTAATAAATTAAATTGAGATAAAATAAAGACTTGCACTCAAAATAAACGTTTTGAGTGTAAGTCTTTTTATATGCGTGTATTTGCTTCTTTATTATAAAAGTGATGATTCACATAAAATGAAATAGGGATGATTATTATCGCAATAATGATGAAAGTCCAATTACTAACTTTAATATATGGTCCAAACGCTAAAAATGATTGCGGTATAAAAAAAACATAAAAAAGAGTGATTAATAATAATGCGATGACACCATAGGTGAGCCACCAGGTCCAATAAGAGTTGTTAAAGCACTGTAATTGTACCGTTTTAAAGTTCATCCAAATAAATAAAAATATAATTACTAAACCAATAATGACAGTTAGGGGAAACGTATATAAATATAGTAAATTACTATCGCCCCCTATAAAAAAGCCAATCAATCCTTTGAGAAAACAAAAAATACCTATTAAAAGAATGAAGTTATGACTTATATATTTAAAAATGTTTTTAAATGTTTCATTTGGGAGTTCCCTTATCTCTTTTTTAGCATGTGCTTTAGGATCATGGTTGAAAAACTCCATCGCAAGCATTCCAGTATCACCTGCACGAATTAAGTGTTTCAAAGTACGGTTTAACATTAATTCTGAATCGTGAGGGTTAACTCGTAAGTCAGCACGCACATATGTCATGTAATTTTCAAATATTTCACGATCGGTATTGTTCAGTCGCAAAGCTTTGACATTATTCTCCTTTGTTAATTGCGCAGTGGATTTCATAATAAAATACTCCCTTAAATTTTAAATTCATAAATAAATACTACTTTAAAAAGGATAACTAAGTTAAAGTATCATTTAAAAACATGATGATTAGTATGATAAACACAATCATATCATAATTATCACATGTATATCATTACTCTTATACAAGTTCAAAAGGGCTATTAGACAAAATTATAGGAATTGTAAATCTTTTTTCTATTTCACACAAACGTCGTTTAATTTTGATAAAATAGCGCGAATGATATCATAACTAAAAAGATAACTTTAATAAAAGTAAAACTTTTATAAATAAAGAGTAAATAATTTACCATTAAATATATATGTTACTTTGTGAAATTAAATGTAATGAAATGATATTTTATGTTAAAAAATGATTAAATCAAAAAACCATGTTAAAATAAAGAGTATCGATAAGTAACTACAAAGGAGTCTATCATGAGAAAATGGTTAACCTTACTATTAATTACAACATTGGTGTTAACTGCATGTGGTAAAAGTAACGAAAAAGCTTCTTTAGAAAAAAGCATTGATCAGTTGAAAAAAGAAAATAAGGATTTAAAAAAACAGAAGAAAAAGTTACAAGAGCAAAAGGATAAGCTTAAACACAAACAGGATAGTCTCCAAGAAGATGTAAATGACTTGCCTGCTAAAAGCACATCCCGAGATAAGAAAAATAAAGATAATCATGATGCAAAAGAAAAGTCTTCAGATAATCAATCGACATCTGCTAATCATGATGATCAAACTAACAAAATAAAAAGCAATCAAGATGAACATGACAGTCAATCCTCTAAACCACATACACAGCAGAAGCCCTCACAGAATGATAGAAAAAATAATCATCGACAAGAACGATAGGTAGTTATTCCTAACGTTTAAATACGAAACGGGAAGGGTATTATATGTTGCGAATAGGTATTAGTGAGTTTAACAAACATTTAGATTGGAAGATAGCGAATAGTTGATAGCTTTAAGAGGAGAGAAGAACGATGCATGAACAAGATTTTAATATTCTAGAAGGTAAAAAGATGACATTAGTAGAATTAGGTCGTGAGTTAGAGAATCTAACTGGTCGTACTATTAAAGATACAACAAGTGATATTAAACGAGTCATTGCACATTTGCCTAACTTTGAATCAGATACAGATACATTTGTAGCAACATACCACCTTAATCATCAAAATGATTTTATTGATGCAACATTTGTTGCACCTAAAAATCAAAGTGATCGTTTGAAAGAAATACCGGTACACATTAAGTTGATTAGTTATATTTCTAAAAACTAATAAATATAAAAAAGAATATATGTTTAAATAACGCGATATGAGTAGAGTTAAAAACTTCATAACGCGTTAATTTTATATTAAAATATAGGCAAAATAAGCATTTTCGATTAAATGGAGTGTTTAAGATGGTTATTTATATTGAAACTGAACGTTTAAACTTAAGAGATTGGGAAACCAAAGATTTATTACCTTTTCAAAAAATGAATGCTAATGCGCAAGTACGTAGATACTTCCCTAGTTTACTTAGTTATCGTCGTTCTGAGATAGACATGGAAAATATGGATAGCATAATACAAGAGAGTGGCCTAGGTTTATTTGCTGTAGAGTTGAAAGAGACGGGAGAATGGTTAGGGTTTATAGGTGTGAATTACGTTTCAAAAGATAGCCATTACCCTTTTAAAGAGTTACCGTTTTATGAAATAGGTTGGAGGCTAATTCCAGAAGTATGGGGAAATGGTCTAGCTACAGAAGGGGCAGAAGCCGTAATGAAATATGCTAGAGATAAAGGAATTAAAGAATTATATAGTTTTACTTCTGAAAATAATTTGCCTTCTAGAAAAGTCATGGAAAAATTAGGAATGACTTTTTTAGACAATTTTGAATATCCGAATCTTAGTAAATACCATCCCCTTAAACGTCATGTAAGATATTATAAAGAGCTACTTCCTTCTTGAAAGGAAAGTTAGTAGTTCTTGTACAAATGAAATTGTGATTCATAAAAGCACCTTCACGGATGGGGATTTGTAGTTTTTGTATAATTGGAAATGATAATCCATATAATAAAGAACTTGAAAATAATAAGTCAATAATATAAACTACAAAGTTATTAAATAATAAATGATTATGTTTATTTGATACTTAATTTTAAGATAGATTTTAATAAACATGAAAGAGTTTAATAGTTTTATTGAAAAATACCCACAAATGTTTCTTTAGATGAAATCATTTGTGGGTTCTCTACCTTTTACTTTATTAATCGTATGTACGTACACCAAGTGGTTTGTAATGTTTAAGTCCTTCGATGAGTGATTCTTTAGTATCATATAAAGGTGCAAGCTTTTGATATTTCTCATCAATAAATCCTTCTTTAATCATATGGTCGATTAAGTGTTGTAGTGGCTCAAAGAATCCATTTAAATTAAATACACCTATAGGCTTTTGGTGTATACCAATTTGAGCCCAACTATACATTTCAAAAAATTCTTCTAATGAACCAGCACCGCCTGGAGCCATAATAAAAGCATCGGCAAGTTCAGTCATTTTATTTTTTCGTTCATGCATAGAATCTACTAATATAAGCTCACTTACTTTTTGGCTTGTTATTTCTCGTTCATCTAACATTTTAGGCATGACACCGATAGCTTTACCGCCATGCTCAAGTATGCCATCTTGAATAGCTCCCATAATGCCGACTGATCCTGCTCCGAATACAAGCTCGTATCCTTGTTCAGCCATATATTTTCCTAATTCGTATGCCTCTTTAACATAAGATGGGTTTTTCCCTTTACTTGCACCACAATAAACAGCAATTCTTTTCATAATATGCCTCCTATATTTGATTAATGATTTTTCTAAAAGCATGCTCGAATTTAAGTCTATCCTCTGTTGTGAAGGGAGGAGGGCCTTTGTGACGACCACCTCGTCTTCTTATTTGAGCATTTAGATATCTTTGATTTAATAAGCTTTGGATGTTGTTTGAGTGATAAATATTTCCTTTATGATGCATGACAGTATGTACTTTGTCTATCAGTAGACTAGCAAGTCCATAATCTTGTGTGATGACGATATCATTATTGCTAGCAAGTTCGACTATTTTATAGTCTACCGCATCGGGACCGTCATCAACGTATACAATTTTTACATGTTCGGGTTGTATTTGTTGTGAAAAATGGCTAAAACTTCTTAAAATTGTAACAAAAATGCCTGTCCCTTTCGTCAATTCAATGACAGAATTAACAACAGGACAAGCATCTCCATCTATAATTACGTTAGTCTTCATGGTTAAGAATGATTTGATTCCTTATGTTGTTTTACGACACTGTCAGCCACGTAATTTTCATATTTTTTAAATTCTTTTTTTCTAGCTTTCTCTGCTTCTTCACGCTGTTTTTGTTCTTCTTTATGACGTTTTTCAATATTCTTTTGAAGCTTTTTATCTAATTTTTTAATATCTTTACGATTATCTTTTTCTAGTTTTTCGCCTTTTTTCTCAATTTCGTGATCTATTTTACCAGGAGTTAAGCCAACTTGCTCTTCGTATTTTTGAGTTTTTTTCATGTCTTTAATACGTTGTTTCTGATTAGCTTCACGTTGTTTTTGTTCTTCTTTATGACGTTTCTCAATATTCTTTTGAAGCTTTTTGTCCATTTTGTCTGCTTCTTTACGATTTTGTTTAGCTAATTTTTCGCCTTTTTTCTCAATGTAGGCTGGATCATTTTCCTTCGCAATTTTCTTCAATTCACGCTTATTATCAAATTCTTGCTTTTTATCTCCTACGTACTCTTTGACATCTGAAGCTTTATTTGAAATTGCAGAAGTTGTTTTTGAAGTAGCTTTAGATGTAGCATTAGTTACTTTCTGTACATCTGGATGTTCTTTAATACGCTTACGTTCAGTTACTAATGGTACGATAACGATTGGTAATACATTGATAAGTGTTTTAATGAGTTTCTTTTTGTCCATACACGTTGCCTCCATAACTTTTACTATTCTTTTTCATACCCTATGATACATGAAAATAAACGATTGATACTAGTTGAATGGTTGAAAATAAAATTTTCATATTAACATCATAAAGCGCTTTATTGTATAACAAAATTTTAAAATTTATGTTGAAAAAAATTTTAACTCGGGTTACTTTCTCAGTGGAGGCGATAATATGAAATATAAGATTGAAAAATTGGATGACAGTAGCGTCGTTTATATGAGAATGATAGGTACTTATCAAAGTGATAAAAACTTTGAAATGATGAAGACTTTTAAGCATTGGATTCAGACTAATCATTATTGGAAATATGTTGAGAAATACGGTGTGTTAGGTATAGCATTAGATAATCCTCTCCACGTTCAAAGTAATCAATGTAGATATGACGTTGTTTTGAGAATAGATGAAACAGTAAATGATCAGACAATATCTAAAAGAGATTTTACAGGTGGCATATATGCTGTGTTTAAAGTTAGTCATACAAAAATAAATATAGAGAAGTTCTTTAGCAATTTAGAAAATATTTTAAATGAAAGTCATTTGCGTATGAGAAATGAACCAATTATAGAGAGATACATTGAAGAAGAGGGAACAGATAAAGTGTGTGAAATGTTAGTGCCTATCTATGAAGTAAATTAAAAAACATAGACAATTTCGATAATTTTAGTATTCATACTAAAAACCTTTATAGCAACAAAACACATTTTATTTATAATAAAGAAAATATAAGTTTAATAAAAAAACTCCCACCTGTCTGGCGAGAGTTTAATGATTGGTAACTTTCATTACCTAGTAAAATCTGGAACATCTTACAATATTTCAATTTTATACGTAATGATGATAAACAAACTGAAGATAAGTTGATATACAATCATTTCTATAATATTGAAATAGACTAACGTATTTCATACGTGCGTTTTATTAAATTCCTTTGCCAATACCGAATCCGAAGTATAGGATTGCTATAAAAATAACTAAGACAATTCTATAAATAGCAAAAGGTACTAACTTAACTTTATTAATTAAGTGTAAGAATGTTTTAATTGCAATTAATCCAACAATAAATGCCGCTAAAAATCCTAAAATGTAGAATGGTATGTGTGCTAAATGAATATACTCATAATGTTTTAGTAAAGATAATCCACTTGCAGCTAACATAATTGGTACCGACATAATAAAAGTGAAATCAGATGCAGCTTTATGATTCAATTTCATAAGAACACCTGTTGAAATCGTTGAACCGGATCTACTAAATCCAGGCCACATAGCTATTGCTTGAGAGATACCAATGACAAATGCTTGGAAATAATTAATTTGATCTACTGTTTGAGGATGCTGAACAGTTTTAGAATACTTATCAGCTATAATCATATAAATGGCACCTATAAATAAACCAATTAAGACTGTTGGTACACTAAATAAGTATTTTTCAATTAAATCATCAAATAAAAATCCTAAAATCCCTGCTGGGACCATACCTACTAATACATGTATTAAATTCAGACGTCGTGGTTTTGAACGTCTGTCTCCCGAAGTGGAAGGTTCAGGTTTATGTTGGCCAATATGTAAAATTTCTAAGAAGCGTTCTCTAAATACCCAGGCGGCCGCAAATACTGAACCTAACTGTATAACAACTTTAAATGTGAATGCTGATTGAGAACCGAGAAAATTAGTTGACTTTAACCACATATCATCGACAAGTATCATGTGCCCAGTAGATGAAACAGGGGCGAATTCGGTAAGTCCTTCTACGATACCTAAGATGATGCCTTTTATTAATTCAAGTAAAAACATACTTTACCCACTTTCTTATCTCTATTAATTTATTACTAGTACTCAAAATACCATATTATCATAGCATAGAAAATCATATTGATGGTGTTTACAATCTAAATACTAGACCAAAGTCTTATAAATGTATTAAGTTGTGACTAGAATTATTCTGTGAGCGAATTGATTTTAATTTTTTGTAAACACTCTATAATATATGTAGGTGATATTATTGTGAAAAAACTAACAAAAATGGTTTTAAGTTATAAATTATACCCCACACTCATGTTAATCATGAGCGTTTTTTTATCTTTTACGGTCGTTGCGCAAAACATTTCAATTTCACACTTTTTAAATCACTTACTGTATTATCAACAACAATCTTTATTATTATTGTTATCAGTTATTTTTATCTCTCTTATTTTAAGAGCAACATTTAATATGCTGATTCAATTTTTAGGAGATCATTTGGCATTTAAAGTAAAACATATGCTTAGAGAACAAGTGATTTTGAAAAAAAGTGTCCGTTCAATTGGTGAAGAAATAAATATTTTAACTGAAAGTATTGATGGTATCGGTCCGTTCTTTCAGAGTTATTTACCTCAAGTCTTTAAATCAATGTTGATTCCCATCGTTATTATTATTACCATGTGTTTTGTTCATTTACCTACTGCTATTATTATGATAGTTACCGCACCTTTTATTCCATTGTTTTATGTTATTTTTGGACTTAAAACAAGAGATGAGTCAAAGGATCAAATGACATATTTAAACCAGTTTAGTCAACGTTTTTTAAATACAGCTAAAGGTCTTATTACATTTAAACTTTTAAATCAAACGAAACAATCTGAGCAACAACTTTATAAAGACAGTACACGTTTTAGAGATTTAACAATGCGTATTTTGAAAAGTGCCTTTTTATCAGGACTTATGCTTGAGTTCATAAGTATGTTAGGGATTGGATTGGTCGCATTGGAAGCGGCTTTAAGCTTAGTTGTATTTAACCATATCAACTTTGTGACTGCAGCGATAGCGATTATTTTAGCTCCTGAATTTTATAATGCGATTAAAGATTTAGGTCAAGCATTTCATACAGGTAAGCAAAGTGAAGGTGCTAGCGATGTGGTGTTTTTATTTTTAGAATCTGAAGATAAAGCTGATTCTCCTACATTAAAAGTGGATGAGCAACAGTTTGAACAAGTTTTAATTAAGCATGTTGATTTTCAATACGCTAATAGTAATCATATGGCTTTGAAAAACATTTCTTTTTCGGTAAATAAAGGAGAAAAGGTCGCTATTGTGGGACCGAGTGGTGCAGGGAAATCCACTTTAGCTAAGTTGCTTAGTCAATCAGTAACACCCACACATGGAACACTTTCATTTAACCAAGCATCATTAAATATCGGATTTCTAAGTCAGCGCCCACATATATTTGCAGATTCTATCAAAAATAATATTGCAATGTATGATGATGAGATATGTGATGAGCAAGTGATTCAAGTGCTTGATGAAGTGGGGTTAAAAGAGAAAGTACTTTCATTAAAATATGGTATCTATACTTCTATTGGTGAAGGTGGGGAAATGTTATCAGGTGGACAAATGAGACGTATTGAGTTAAGTCGTTTATTATTATTGAAACCAGATATTGTAATTTTTGATGAACCAGCGATAGGATTAGATATTGAAACTGAAAAGGTCATACAACAAGTATTAGAGCATCATTTTTCTACAACGACAGTGTTTATTATTGCACACCGTGATTCAACCATTCGAAGTTCAGCACGGCGTATATATATCGAAAGTGGTCATCTTATAAAAGATGATTCGATAATTTCTGTTACGCGTAGTGAGGTGAAGATAGATCAATGAAATCACATATTCATTTTAGTATAGATAGAGATTTAATATGCGCTATCATGGTAGGTGTTTTAAGCGGAATTGTAACATTAGCAATGTTCTTTTTAAGTGGTTATATGATTACTCAAAGTGCGCTAGGTGCGCCACTTTATGCATTAATGATTTTAGTTGTATCTGTTAAATTGTTTGGTTTTTTAAGAGCAATTACACGCTATATAGAAAGATTACTTTCACACAAGACGACATTTACAATGTTACGTAATGTACGAGTTCAATTTTTAAAAATGCTATATCCAGTCGTTCCAGATATCTATAGAAGATTTAATTCAAGTGATCTTATTACAAAAATGATAAGCCGTGTAGAAGCTTTACAAAACATATATCTGAGAGTATATTACCCACCGATTGTAATCGGATTAACTGCAATTGTTTCAGTAATAACTATGTTGTTTTTATCTCCACTACATGCATTAGTGATTACTTTAAGTATGTTATTAACTTTATGGATTGTTCCTTGGTTAAGTGCTAAGAAAGCACGTAAATTAAAGCAACAAGTGACCCAAACGCAAAAAACATTTCTTAAAAGATATTATGATTATAAAGAAGGTCATGAAGAATTAAAACGTTTCAATCGCAGCGATGACTTCAAAAATACAGTTTCCCAGTCTTTACGACAATTTGATGATATGCAACTTAAGGAACGCCGATTTCTTTCTATTTATGACTACTTGTTAAACTTAATAGCGATGTTCTCAATATTTATGTGTTTAGTGTTAGGTGCGCAACAGATTCATGATGGTCAGCTCAATGCTATTTATATTACAAGTATTATATTGATGATATTAACTTTATTTGAACAAGCAGTACCTATGAGCAATGTGGCATATTATAAAGCAGATACAGACCTGGCACTTGAAGAGATACAAGAGGTTATTGTACCTAAGTATAAAATTCCTTCAGAACATACAAACTTAAAGCGTTCGCAAAATCTTTTATTAGAAATTAAAAATGTCACATTTAAATATGAACATCAACATCATTCTACTTTAAAACAGATTAATCTAACCATTGAATATGGTGATAAGGTGGCAATCATTGGTCCTTCAGGATCAGGTAAAAGTACTTTGCTTCATGTATTACTTGGGCTATATCAAATAGAAGAGGGAGAAGTGAGATTAAATGGTAAGGATATGAACAGTATCAATGACAATGATAAATATCAAACATTTAATGCAATGCTTCAATCTCAATATATTTTTGATGGTTCAATTCGTGATAATTTATTTTCTGAGCAATCAGATGATAACCTCAAAAAGGTTCTCGAAGATGTTGGATTAGAATATTTAAATTTAGATAGTATAGTTACGTTAGACGGTCATAATTTATCAGGTGGGGAAGCTCAACGTCTAAGTTTAGCGAGATTGCTATTAAGACCTTCGGCCGGTTTTTGGATATTAGATGAACCTACTACAGCACTAGATATTAATAATACCCAAAAAATTATAAATTTGATTGAATCCTTATCCCAAACACTCATCATAGCTACACATGATTTAGAAATACTTCCAAGATTTAATAAAATTATAGTCATGAATGACGGAGAAATAATAGAAAATGATTCATATCAAGAATTAATGCAGCATGACGGTTATTTAAAAAAAGTAATAGAAATGAATGGAAACGAAATGAAATTTTTTAATTAAATAATATATAACAAAATCCTGAGACACTAAATTTTGTCTCAGGATTTTGTTATATATTGGTAGTCGATGACTAAGATGAAAAAGAACTTGTATTCAGTCTTCTCAGTCATAGTTCTCGTTACCACAAGGAAGGACATGAATTTAATTCAAATTCTGTTCCCACCTTTGTTATATAATATGTTTGAGTGTACAGTGTATTTAAAACTTAACCTTTAACTTTAGTTTCATGACAGCAACACATTACTTTTCTTTTGTTTCGATAAATGCATCGATGACTTTACCTAATAAGCGATTAAGTTCTTTGACCTCTTCTTTAGATAAAGAAGAAGCGGTTGCAACTTTCTCAGATGCGTTGCTTAATTCGGGCCTAATCATTTCACTTTTGTCTGTTAAGTGAATAAATACTTCACGTTGATCTACTTCAGAACGTTCACGTTTGATTAAATCAACTTGTTCCATTCTCTTGAGTAATGGCGATACAGTTCCAGTATCAAGTGCTAATTCTGTAACGACCTTTTTGACGTTAACAGGTGATTCATCCCATAATATTGTTAAAACAAGAAATTGTGGGTATGTTAGATTGTACTTTTTAAAGACTTTGTTAGAATAGTAGCGATTAACTTGTCTTTGAGCATTGTACAAACTAAAGCATAGCTGCTCTTTTAAATTATGTTGTTCAGACATTAAAGTTCTCCTCCAGACATTCTATCCGTATTCTCTTTTTTTTCGGATTGGAATCCATCTATGTTGCTTGTTTTATATACAACACTATGATTCAATGTCATGCTAAAATTAAAGTATGTTTAAAGTTTAGAAGATATCTTACATTAAATCAAGTAAAAAGATAATTAAATATTTATGTTATCATATATTAAAATATTTGTAATAGTAAAGGATATATTAAAATGAAAAATAATAAAAATGAAAAGTTGAAAATCACAATCGTTAGCGGTTTCTTAGGCAGTGGTAAAACTACGTTCCTGACACATTATATTAATGAATTATTAAAAATTGATGAGAAAATAACAGTAATTATGAACGAATTTGGATCATTTGATGTAGATGGTAACCATTTGAGTGAATTAGTCAAAGTGTATCCATTGTTGAACGGTTGTGTTTGTTGTGATATGAAATCAGATTTAGTTCAACAAATTGAGATGCTCAGTCACAACCATGAAACGGACCATATTATAATAGAAGCAACTGGTATCGCGCATCCTATTGAATTGATTATGGCGTGTCAAGATCCTCGCATAGTTCAGTTTGTTGAACGTCCCCACGTTGTTAGTATTGTTGATGCACTTCGCTTTTTACAAAGACAACAGTATACTGACTCCACAAAGCGTCTCATGGAAGAACAACTCGAGGTAAGCGATGTGCTCGTCGTTAATAAATTAGATTTAATATCTGTTGAAGACAGAGATGCTTTAAAGAACCAACTTAACGAAGTAAACAAATATAGTTCAAAAATATATACTACTTATGGACAAGTTAATATCGAGGAGTTGTCACAATTTCGTGATCAATTAGTAATGACACACACACATTCTCATCACCATGGTATAAATAGTATGCAATACACATTTACAACAGCTATTGACCGACAATTATTTTACCAATTTATTTTGCGTATGCCTGATAATGTTTTAAGATTAAAGGGATATGTACAATTTAAAGATGAACCCAATGTGACATATGAGTTTCAATATTCATTTGGTATGCCGGATTATGAAGTTATTAATGGGGATTATCCGTTAACAATAGTATTGATTGGTGAACAACTTGATGTTAACAGACTAAAAAATAAACTCGATGTTTTGCAATTCTCATAAATCAAGGAGAGTATGATAAAAATGAATGAAGATAACCGTAACAAACAAATTAAATTTGAAAGAAACCTAATCACTTTTCCATATTTAGGTTTTGCCTTTATTGTTTTATTATTTAATATTTTTTATACTGATGTAAAAATTACAATGGTCTTATTTGGTCTATTCTTTGCTTACAATTTAGGAATGCTTTTTATAGCCTTCATAAGACATTTTAAACGTACACTTATATTAACCTTAATACTAACAATATTAAGTGGTATAGCATTTTTTGTACTACTTTATGTTTTTGGATTAAATCACGATATTTTTGGATAGTCAGTTATTATATAAATATTTATTTCACTTAAGTATTCAAAAGCTTTGTCATTTCAATGTTATAATTAACATGAAGTGGCAAAGCTTTTTGATTTTTAAAGAAAAAATTAAACAAGGGGGCATTGCTTATGGTCAATAGAAGAAAGATATCAATTATTGGCGCGGGACATACAGGTGGGACTCTAGCATTCATTCTTGCACAAAAGGAATTAGGAGATATTGTGTTGATTGAACGCCAGCAATCAGAGGGTATGGCTAAAGGAAAGGCGTTAGATATTTTAGAAAGCGGACCCATTTGGGGGTTTGACACATCTGTACATGGTTCAGTAAATATAGAAGATATTAAAGATTCAGACATAGTGGTGATGACTGCAGGTATACCTAGGAAATCAGGAATGACAAGAGAAGAATTAGTTCAAACTAATGAACAAATAGTACGAGAAACTGCATTACAAATTGCAACGTATGCACCTCATTCAATAATTATTGTATTGACTAATCCGGTTGATGTTATGACATATACTGCATTTAAAGCATCAGGTTTTCCTAAAGAACGTATTATTGGTCAATCTGGAATTTTAGACGCTGCAAGATATCGAACTTTTATTGCTCAAGAACTTAACGTGTCTGTCAAAGATGTAAATGGGTTTGTTTTAGGTGGACATGGTGATACGATGTTACCTTTGATTAATAACACACACATTAATGGGATTCCAGTTAAGCATCTTATTTCTGAAGAAAAGATTGATCAAATTGTTGAACGTACACGTAAGGGTGGTGCAGAAATTGTTGCATTACTAGGTCAAGGCTCAGCATATTATGCACCAGCAACTGCTATATATGAAACTATAGATGCAATTTTTAATGATCGGAAACGGTTATTACCAAGTATTGCTTATCTAGAGGGAGAATACGGTTGTTCAGATATTTGTTTCGGAGTTCCTACTATAATAGGATATCAAGGAATAGAAAAGATTATAGAGGTAGATATGAATAATGATGAGTATCAACAACTACAACACTCTGCGCAAGCTGTGAGTGAAGTCAAAAACTCACTAAAATTCAAATAAATAATTATGAAGTTCTACATCTTAAATTGTTAGATTTTTGTGAAAATTGTGTAAAGGGTATTTTTTCGTTGATTTATAAAAGCGCTTTCTTGATATAATGAACATATATTCATAGAATAAGGAGACGATTAAAATGGCTAAAGGGGACCAATATCAAGCTCATACTGAAAAATATCATGATAAAAAGTCTAAAAAAAGTTATAAACCTGTGTGGATTATCATTAGTTTTATTATTTTAATTACAATCTTGTTATTACCCACACCAGCAGGATTACCTGTAATGGCTAAAGCAGCACTAGCTATTTTAGCTTTCGCTGTAGTTATGTGGGTTACAGAAGCAGTTACTTATCCAGTTTCTGCAACATTAATTTTAGGATTAATGATACTTTTACTAGGTTTAAGTCCAGTTCAAGATTTATCCGAAAAACTTGGAAACCCTAAAAGTGGCGACATAATACTAAAAGGTAGCGATATTTTAGGAACGAATAACGCGCTTAGTCACGCTTTTAGTGGTTTTTCAACCTCAGCCGTAGCACTTGTAGCTGCAGCATTATTTTTAGCAGTAGCTATGCAGGAAACCAATTTACATAAACGACTTGCATTACTTGTGCTATCAATTGTTGGAAATAAAACTAGAAATATAGTCATTGGTGCTATTTTAGTATCTATTGTTCTAGCATTCTTTGTACCATCAGCTACAGCACGTGCTGGTGCAGTTGTCCCAATATTACTGGGAATGATTGCTGCATTTAATGTGAGTAAGGATAGTAGACTTGCTTCATTATTAATTATTACTGCTGTACAAGCAGTTTCGATATGGAATATAGGTATTAAAACGGCTGCAGCACAAAATATTGTAGCCATCAATTTTATTAACCAAAATTTAGGACATGATGTATCATGGGGAGAGTGGTTTTTATATGCTGCGCCGTGGTCAATCATTATGTCTATAGCTCTTTATTTTATAATGATTAAGTTTATGCCACCTGAACATGATGCAATTGAAGGTGGAAAAGAGTTAATTAAAAAGGAACTTAATAAATTAGGACCAGTCAGTCATAGAGAATGGCGACTAATTGTGATTTCAGTGCTTTTATTATTCTTCTGGTCGACTGAGAAAGTATTGCATCCGATTGATTCAGCTTCGATTACACTAGTTGCTCTAGGTATTATACTAATGCCAAAGATTGGTGTTATTACTTGGAAAGGTGTTGAAAAGAAGATTCCTTGGGGGACGATTATAGTATTTGGTGTAGGAATCTCACTTGGTAATGTATTACTTAAAACAGGAGCCGCTCAATGGTTAAGTGATCAAACATTTGGTTTGATGGGTCTTAAACATTTACCGATCATAGCAACTATTGCGTTAATTACCTTATTTAATATATTAATACATTTAGGTTTTGCAAGTGCAACGAGCTTAGCCTCTGCGTTAATACCTGTGTTTATTTCTTTGACTTCAACGCTAAATTTAGGTGATCATGCTATTGGTTTTGTATTAATACAACAATTTGTGATTAGTTTTGGTTTCCTACTACCTGTCAGTGCACCACAAAATATGCTTGCATATGGTACTGGGACTTTTACCGTAAAGGATTTTTTAAAGACAGGTATACCTTTAACGATAGTAGGTTATATTTTAGTTATCGTATTTAGTTTGACGTATTGGAAATGGCTTGGTTTAGTGTAAGTAAAAGATTTAGGTATTAAAATGATAATTATAAATGTCTCGTAAAGTTTAATATTTTAACTTTACGAGACATTTTTTATAAACTCGTGGCAAGTTAATCTTAATAGTTGAAATGTATCGTATAAAAAATATATGAATGTAAATAGAATTTAGTATTAGAGAATAACAAAAAATTGATGTTAGGTGGTAAAATCTAATGGCTATAGGTGTCATATTAAATAGAGTTTTTAGGCTAAATAATAATCCATTATTTGATTATATATATAGTAATAAAGAATCTATAAATCATTGTTATTTTATTATTCCAACTGAAGAGTTTGAAGAAGAAGCAAAAAAGAAAGCACAATACTATTATGGGTCCATACAGAAGTTTATGTATGAACTACAACGATATGATATAGAACCCTTTTTGATGTCTTATGATAAATTAATAGACTTTTGTAAAAAACAAGCTATAGACAAAGTTGTTGTTGCAGGTGATATTATGAGTTATCATCACGAAGAATATGACATTTTACATCAAAGGAAACGATTTAAACAAGCTAATATTCAAGTAATATCATTAAGAGCAAATCATTATTTTAACCCCCGCAAAACACATAATAAACAAGGGGAACCATATAAAGTATTTACCAGTTTTTATAGAAAATGGCGTCCTTACTTAATGATTAGAGATGAATATGACTATCATTTAGAAGATATTTCAAAGGTTGTAGTGAAATCTCAACATAAAATTAAAGAAGATTATCATTCATATGGTATAAGTGAACGTGATGTTCAAAATCGTTGGTCTGAATTTTTATCTCAAGATATCGAAAATTATAAAGAAAACAGGGAATACTTGCCTGAAGTATTAACAAGCCAACTAAGTATTTACTTAGCTTATGGAATGATAGATATTATACAAGTTTTCAACGATTTACTTCAAAATTATGATAAAAATGAACAAAATTACGAAACTTTTATACGTGAATTGATTTTTAGAGAGTTTTATTATGTATTAATGACCAATTATCCCGAAACAGCTCATGTTGCTTTTAAAGAAAAATACCAACAATTGAAATGGTCTTATAATGAAGAGAATTTTAAACTGTGGAAAGATGGGAATACTGGTTTTCCAATTATTGATGCAGCAATGGAGGAACTTAAAACAACTGGATTTATGCATAATCGCATGAGAATGGTAGTTTCTCAATTTTTAACTAAAGATTTGTTTATTGACTGGATTTGGGGTGAGTCATTTTTTAAACAAAAATTAATAGATTATGATGCAGCTTCAAATGTTCACGGATGGCAGTGGTCAGCTTCTACTGGAACAGATGCTGTACCATACTTTAGAATGTTTAATCCTATAAGACAAAGCGAGCGTTTTGATAATAATGCACGATATATAAAAACTTACATTCCAAGATTAAATCAGGTAGATGCTAAGTATTTACACGATACTCATAAATTCGAGCAACAAATAAAGGGGCAAGGTGTTGAAATAGGTAAAGACTATCCTAAACAAATGATTGATCACAAAGAAAGTAGACAACGTGTAATGTCAGAATTCAAAGCATTAGATTAAATAAAAAAGATCTGAACAACAGTATATAGGTGTTCAGATCTTTATCTAGTTACATAAAAAAGCAAACATAGATTAAAATATATTCTAACAAAGTTAAAATATACATATATTTAAGATTTAATTTAGTTTTCAAAGGTACTTCCCAATTTGTATAACGGGGCTCATAATAAAATAATTGCATCAAATATAATCCTATCCCTAACGGTAAACACATTAATAAAATAGCTTTAGTATAACTCCATCCTATTTGATGCCATAAATGACCTATCATAAGTTGAATAATGATGAGACATACCATTAAAATTACTTCAATTATCATTGGTATAATCTCACCCCTTTAATAAACAATATGACTGTTGCTTGTATGAGCACCATTAAAACGACAAATAGTAACGCTTTAACATCTATGATTAAAAAAACCTCTTTCACAATTTTTAAAGGTGCATTTAATAAATAGACAGTATGTAATCTTAAGAATCGACCGATGTAAATACCTAATCCATTTAAGAACATTAATATAACTATCAATAGTCGATTTAACCATACATAAGACGTAAAATGTGCAATTTCTAAAAATATAAGAATTGTGAGGTATATTGCTAAGAGTACGCCAAGTATTAAATAGGTGAAATAAATCCATTCTGTGATGTTTAATCCAGCTAAAAAGTTAAATTGAAATTGGTTTAAGTGTATGAGATCGGTAATCATATAAAATGTGTTTGGAACTAATAATAGAAATATGAGTCCGAAAACAATAAATAAGGGCCATTCAAAAGCTTTGACTGGTTTGAACAATTTTAAAAGTAGACAAAGTTCAAATGGCACGTATGCTAAAAATAAATTTAACGTCATAAAGTTAAAAATATGTGATTCAGTCATAGATATAACAAATAAGATAATAAAGTATATTCTTGCAAAGTAACGAGATTGCATAACCACGCACTACTTTCTATAGAGTTTGATAATCGAGAGTTAATGATAACTTTTACAGTGAGGCATTTCAAACAATTTGAGGTGTTTTCTGTTTATACAGATGTGAAAGCGAAGAAAAATTATACCGTATGTTCATTAGACTTTAGTCAATTGGATAAAGGTTTTGTCGAAAGTTTATGAAGATACAGGTTCGTTTAATTATATGTTAAATTTTTAACTAAAAAATTAGAGTTTAGTGAAATTTAAAAATTAAAGTTTTTCAAAATGATTGTCATGTCACGTTAAATTGTTATACAATGTAGAAACTTTTAGTAAAGTAAAGTTCTTATGTGGGACATTAAAAATAAATTTGCGATAAATTTCAAAATTATTGGTATGCTTACTATATTAGAAAAAAAGGGGGGTTCCTATGAAAAAACAATTATTCATTCTTTATTTTAATATATTTCTTATATTTTTAGGGATTGGATTAGTTATTCCTGTACTTCCTGTATATTTGAAGGATTTAGGATTAAAAGGTAGTGACTTAGGAATGCTAGTTGCTGCTTTTGCATTATCACAAATGATTATTTCACCATTTGGTGGGACACTAGCTGATAAATTGGGTAAAAAATTAATTATATGTATCGGTTTAGTATTCTTTGCTGTCTCTGAATTTATGTTCGCAGCCGGTCAAAGTTTTACCATTTTAATCATTTCACGTGTTTTAGGTGGCTTTAGTGCAGGCATGGTCATGCCTGGTGTAACAGGTATGATTGCAGATATTTCTCCAGGAGCTGATAAAGCTAAAAACTTTGGTTACATGTCGGCAATTATTAATTCAGGTTTTATATTAGGACCTGGATTTGGAGGCTTTTTAGCTGAAATTTCACATAGATTACCTTTCTATGTTGATGGAACATTAGGTGTTGTTGCATTCATTATGTCAGTTTTATTAATTCATAATCCTCAAAAAGCAACTACAGATGGATTCCACCAATATCAACCTGAATTATTCACTAAAATTAATTGGAAAGTATTTATTACTCCAGTCATATTAACACTTGTATTAGCATTTGGTTTATCTGCTTTTGAAACATTATTTTCTTTATATACAGCTGACAAAGTAAATTATACTCCTAAAGATATTTCGATAGCTATTATCGGTGGAGGCGTGTTTGGCGCATTATTCCAAGTATTCTTCTTTGATAAATTTATGAAATATATGAGTGAACTTAATTTTATTGCATGGTCATTACTATATTCAGCCATTGTTCTCGTTATGTTAGTGCTTGCAAACGGTTATTGGACGATTATGATTATTAGCTTTGTTGTTTTTATAGGTTTTGATATGATTAGACCAGCTTTAACCAATTACTTCTCGAATATAGCAGGCAAACGGCAAGGTTTTGCAGGTGGATTGAATTCAACTTTTACCAGTATGGGTAACTTTATAGGTCCTCTTGTAGCTGGTGCATTATTCGATGTTAATTTAGAGTTTCCTTTATATATGGCTATTGCGGTTTCATTAAGTGGAATTATCATTATTTTTATTGAAAAAGGACTTAAGTCACGCCGTAAAGAAGCAAATTAATACGGGGCCCCAACAAAGAGAATTTCGCCGAGAAATTCTACGGACAGAGCAAGTTTTGGGGACGAGGTGGGACACAGTGTTCAAGACGAATTCTGTGTCCCACTTCTTTTGTTTTATAACTTGTAATGTAAAGTTGATGTTATCTCAAATATAAGTTTTAAAAGATTATGAGTTATTAGTGGTTTATGTAACAAAAATAACAACTATATTAATGTTAGTGTTACAAATATTACAATCTATTTAAATTGTAATCTACATATCTTTTATTAAAAGTTGTTGTGTTAAGATAGAATAAATCTTAAGAGAAATGTGGGTAAGGAGATGAAATTGAAAAACTTATTTTTAAGTTCTGTTGCAGTTATTTTATCAATTTGTTTAGTACTTTTATTATTTTTAGCTACAAACCAAAATGCATTAGCGAAAGTCCATAAAACAATTTGTACTTTTACTAAAGTGAAAACAGTATCTCATAACGATATATTCCCTAACTTAAATATGAATCATGTTGCTGAAGCTTCAGAAAAAAACTCTGATCACCAAAAGAATGTTAATAAAACAAATCAACAAAGTGTAAGAACGCAAGCATCTTATGATTTCAACCCACAGGAATGTAAAGTAATTGCTTTGAATTACGCTGAGAATCATTTAAGCAAAAAATATAATATAGAGCGTACTTTCAACGAGTCGCTTCATTCAGTATATGTATTTTCTAGTGAAAATAAACTTCATCAAACTAAGGTTAAAGTCAATAAAAGTGGGACTGTACATGCATCAAACATCAATAATCATTAATTAACACGCTTTCTTCTATATAAGAAAGGGTGTTTTTTAATAGTGTTAGTGTAAATGAAATAAAGTTTTCATGTTAAAATGAGATGTGAATGATTGTTATAAAGGGTGAGAATATGTCTAAAACTAAAAAAACAAATGCAATGCGGATTTTAGATAGAGCTAAAATTAATTATCAAATGAATACTTACGAAGTTACTGACAAGCATCAACATGGAGAAGAGATTGCACAACTCGTAGGTGCTAAAATAGAAGAAGTCTTTAAAACACTTGTACTAGAGAATTCCAATCATGAACACTATGTTTTTGTCATTCCAGTTAATGAAACCTTAGATATGAAGAAGGCGGCTCATGTTGTTAATGAAAAGAAATTGAATTTAATGCCTCTCGATCAATTAAAACAAGTAACAGGGTATGTTAGAGGAGGATGTTCACCTATCGGTATGAAACATTCCTTTAAAACGACGATTGATGCTTCCGCTAAAAATTTAGAAAAAGTTTATATTAGCGGAGGTCAAAGAGGAATGCAAATTATCATTCATGTGAATGATTTAATTGACATGACAAAGGCTCAGGTAGAATCTATTACACAGAATTAAACGTATATAGACATTTAATGTTTCAACATTATTTAATACTTAGAAAATGATTTCTGAAAATTAAAATGTACGTCTTAAAGTGTGATGATACAATCCATTTCAAACACCTAATCTGAAAGGTGTTTTTATTTTTGTCATAAAATGATTGTTTTTGATTGAAAATGGAATATTTTGATTGAAATATGTAAGCGTAGCCATTACAATATAAGTGAATTAGGGGAGGTATAGCAGTGATATCAGAAAAACGACAGAATTTAATTTTACAAGAATTAACTCAAAAGGACTTTTTAACACTTCAAGATTTAGTTGATAGAACAGGATGTAGTGCATCAACTATACGAAGAGATTTATCTAAGTTGCAGAATATGGGTAAATTACAACGAGTACATGGTGGTGCTACAATTCATCAAAATCGAGTTAAGGAACCTAAGTTATCTGAAAAAAGAACTCAGAATTTACGTGAAAAACAAGAAATCGCTAAACGTGCTGCATGTGATATCCAAGATCATGAATGTATATTTCTAGATGCGGGTTCCTCAACTTTTGAGTTAATTCAATATATTGAGGCAAAAGATATTACTGTTGTAACAAACGGAATGACACATGTTGAAGAACTATTAAAGCACGGTATTAAAACTTTAATGGTTGGTGGCCAAGTTAAACCTACGACAATGGCTACAGTTGGTGCTAACGCGTTAGAAACATTAAGACGTTATTGTTTTGATCGTGCTTTTATAGGAATGAACGGTATTGATGTGAAATATGGATTAACAACCCCTGATGAACAAGAAGCTTTGATTAAAGAAACAGCTATGAAACTATCAAATCACAAATATGTGCTTGTCGATCAATCAAAGTTTAATCAAATTTATTTTGCAAGAGTTCCAATTTTAGATGGACTTAGCATCATAACTTCGCAAAAAGCAATGCAAAGCAAGATGACTGAAGCTTACATGAATGAATTTAATTTTATAGGAGGGAAATCATGATATATACAGTTACCTTCAATCCTTCAATCGATTACATCATTTTTACTGATGGATTTGAAATATCAGGATTAAACCGGGCAAAAGCAACGTATAAATTTGCAGGAGGTAAGGGAATCAATGTATCAAGAGTACTTAAAACTTTAGATGTTGATTCTACAGCCTTAGGATTTTCAGGAGGTTTCCCTGGAGATTTTATTGCTCAAACACTTGAGGACAGTAATATCCAATCAGATTTTGTTCAAGTAGATGAGGATACGCGTATTAATGTAAAACTAAAATCAGGTCAAGAAACAGAAATCAATGCACCCGGACCTAAAGTGACACACGCGCAATTTGAACAACTTTTATCTCAAATACGTCGTACTACAAACGACGATATTGTTATTGTAGCTGGAAGTGTACCGAACAGTATTCCAAGTGATGCTTATGCACAAATAGCACAAATCACTGAAAAAACTGGTGCGCAACTAGTTGTTGATGCAGAAAAAGATCTTGTTGAAACAGTATTACCATATCGACCATTATTTATTAAACCAAACAAAGATGAATTAGAAGTAATGTTTAACACTACAGTCAAGAGTGATGAAGATGTTATAAAATATGGTAAAGAAATTTTGAAAAAAGGGGCACAATCAGTCATCATTTCACTTGGTGGCGATGGTGCAATATATGTTGATCAACATCAAAGCATTAAAGCTGTGAATCCACAAGGACATGTAGTTAATACAGTAGGATCTGGTGATAGTACAGTGGCAGGTATGGTAGCAGGGTTGTCCATGGGTCTTAATATAGATGAAGCTTTTCAACAGGCCGTAGCTTCAGGAACAGCGACTGCTTTTTCAGAAGATTTAGCGACAAGAGATGCTATAGAAAATATTAAATCTCAAGTGACAATTTCTGTACTTGATGGGGAGTGAAAAAGATGAGAATTACTGAACTGTTAACTAAAGAAACAATAGCGATGGATTTAGATGCTTCTGATAAAAGTGGGGTGATTACTGAGCTTGTTAATCAATTGGATAAAGCAGGTAAGTTAAGTGACCCTGTATCGTTTAAAGAGGCAATTCATAATCGTGAATCTCAGAGCACAACAGGAATTGGTGAAGGTATTGCTATACCACATGCTAAAGTTGCAGCAGTTAAAACACCTGCAATTGCATTCGGTAAATCTAAAGAAGGTGTGGATTATCAAAGTTTAGACATGCAACCTGCACACTTATTCTTTATGATTGCAGCGCCTGAAGGTGGAGCACAAACGCATTTAGATGCGCTTGCGAAACTTTCTGGAATATTAATGGATGAGAAAATACGTGAAAAATTAATTCATGCTGAATCTCCTGAAGAAGTGTTAAACATTATCGATGAAGCGGATGATGAGGCAACAAAAGAAGAAGAAGCAGAAGCGAACGAAAATGCAACTGTTTCAACTGACAACTCAAATCAAGATAATAATGAGCCATATGTTTTAGCTGTTACAGCATGCCCAACTGGGATTGCCCACACATATATGGCACGTGATGCTTTGAAAAAGCAAGCTGAGAAGATGAACATCAAAATTAAAGTTGAAACAAATGGTTCTAGTGGTATTAAAAACCATTTAACTGAACAAGATATAGAACGTGCAACTGGAATAATTGTTGCAGCAGATGTCCATGTAGAAACTGATCGTTTTGATGGGAAAAATGTGGTTGAGGTTCCTGTTGCTGATGGTATTAAGCGTCCCGAGGAACTAATTAATACAGCTTTAGATACAAATCGTAAACCATTTGTAGCGCAAGGTGGATCTAAAAAACATGACGATAATGAAGAAAAGTTAAGCCCAGGAAAAGCATTCTATAAACACTTAATGAATGGTGTTTCTAATATGTTACCACTTGTTATTTCGGGTGGTATCTTAATGGCAATTGTATTCTTATTCGGCGCAAACTCATTTAAGCCTGATAGTTCAGAATATAATGCATTTGCTGAACAATTATGGAATATTGGTAAAAATAGTGCCTTTGCTTTAATTATTCCAATTTTAGCTGGTTTCATTGCACGTAGTATTGCAGATAAACCAGGTTTTGCAGCTGGTTTAGTTGGTGGTATGTTAGCTATTTCTGGAGGTTCTGGCTTTATTGGTGGAATTATTGCTGGTTTCTTAGCAGGTTATTTAACTCAAGGAATTAAATATATTACACGTAAATTGCCACAAGCAATTGAAGGCTTGAAACCTACTTTAATCTATCCATTACTTTCAGTTTCAATTACTGGATTGTTAATGGTGTATGTCTTTAATCCGCCAGCAGCTTGGTTAAATCATTTGCTACTAAATGGTTTAAATAGTCTGTCAGGCTCTAATATTATGTTACTTGGTCTTGTGATTGGAGCTATGATGGCAATTGACATGGGCGGTCCATTTAATAAAGCAGCTTATGTATTTGCTACTGCTGCATTAACGGAAGGAAATGCAGCTCCTATTACTGCAGCGATGATTGGTGGTATGATTCCTCCATTAGCTATCGCTACAGCAATGTTAATCTTTAGAAGAAAATTCACTAAAGAGCAAAGAGGCTCAATTGTACCAAACTATGTCATGGGATTATCATTTATTACTGAAGGTGCCATCCCATTCGCAGCTGCCGATCCATTACGTGTGATTCCTTCAATGATGGTTGGCTCAGGTGTGGCTGGAGCAATTGCTTTAGGTTTAGGATCAAGTATCAAAGCACCTCATGGTGGAATTTTCGTCATTATTGGTACTGATTTTAACCATATACTTCAAACTCTTATTGCTTTAGTTGTGGGTACGTTAGTTTCAGCTTTAATTTATGGTTTCTTGAAACCAAAAGTAACAGAAAATGAAATTCAAGCATCTCAAGCTATGGATGAATAGTAATTTTAAAATTAGTAATAACAATGCTTTAAATATATAGAAAATTAATTGAATTAAACGGTGATTTCCATTTTGAAAATAAATGGGAATTGCCGTTTTTTTGAATCGAAACTTATGTTGCATTGGTTAGATTGAATGTTATCGTTGTAATAAAGACTAAGAAGTTTTAATAAATTTACATTAAATAGTTATTTTGTATGAAAATAATATCTTAAATTAAAAATACAGTTATTAAATTAAGAATATAGAGTAAATTAGTAAAATTCATCTGTTAACCAGTAAAATATTGAAAAAGTGATATTCATTACGAAGAAAGATATAATAAAATAGTTCAGTCAACTACTAATAATTCAAAGAAAAGAAGGGTTCAATCATGTCAGAATATGTTTTAACGAATGGCATCGTATATACAGAAAATGAAATGATTAACAATGGATATGTTCATATTAAAGATGGGAAAATTTTAGACGTTGGTAAGTGTCCTTTTCATCCGTCATCGTCGCATAATACAATTGACATTATTGATGTAAAAAAACGACATATACTGCCAGGATTTATAGATATTCACATCCATGGGGGGTATGGTGAAGATGCCATGGATGCATCTGAACAAGGCTTACAACATTTAGCAGAATCACTCCTTTCTGAGGGGACAACATCTTTTTTAGCAACAACAATGACACAGTCAACAGTCAATATTGAGCGAGCACTTCAAACTATTGCTAAATATACTCAACAACAAGATGTTACAAATGCTGCCGAAATTGTGGGAGTACATCTTGAAGGTCCATTTATTTCAGAACATAAAGTAGGCGCACAACATCCTCAATTCGTACAACGTCCTACGGTTGATAAAATAAAGTCGTTTCAGGAAGTAGCGAATGGACTAATTAAGATTATTACGTACGCTCCTGAAGTTGATGGAGCAACAGAAACGTTAAAGACAATGAAAAATGATATCATTTTTTCAATCGGACATACGGTGGCAACGTTTGATCAAGCGAATACAGCTGTGAGTCATGGTGCCAAACACATCACTCATTTGTATAATGCAGCGACCGGCTTTCAACATAGAGAACCGGGTGTATTTGGTGCAGCCTGGTTAAATCAAGGGTTGCATACTGAAATGATTGTGGATGGTGTTCATTCACATCCTGCATCCATCGCACTTGCATATAGACTTAAGGGGAATCAAAGCTGTTATTTAATTACAGATGCGATGAGAGCTAAAGGAATGCCAGAAGGACATTATGATTTAGGTGGTCAGGATGTGATTGTAAAGGGAAGTGAAGCACGCCTGTCTTCTGGGGCTTTAGCTGGAAGTATACTCAAAATGAACGAAGGACTTAAAAATTTAATACAATTTACAGGTGACACGATTGAGCATTTATGGAGAGTAACAAGTTTAAATCAAGCGATAACATTAGGCATAGACGACATAAAAGGTAGTATTAAAATCGGGAAAGATGCAGATATTGTTATCATAGATGATGCATGTAATGTTGAAACGACGATTAAAAATGGAAAATATCATGCTTTCAAATGATTTGTCATTGGTTGAATAAAAAAATTATTTTGTCTACAATATAGTATTGGCATATGTTTAACATATAACAAAAGATTTATGATAGAATGAAGCCAATCACATTTTTTACGGGGAGTGTCACGATGGGAAGGTCTTAGCATGTAGTTGTCACTTATTGAGTCATGATGATTTAAATACGTGTTACCTAAGCGTGACACAACATATATGGAGGTGAATCCCTAGAAATAGGGAATTAATTGGAAACTTCGACCATAATTAGTTTAGTTATATTTTTTCTTTTGATTGCATTAACAACAGTATTCGTTGGGTCAGAATTTGCACTAGTAAAAGTGAGATCAACGCGTATTGAACAATTAGTAGATGAGGGTAATAAGAGCGCAAAAATTGTCAAAAAAATGATAGACAATCTTGATTATTACTTATCTGCCTGTCAATTAGGTATTACAGTAACATCTTTAGGCTTAGGTTGGTTAGGTGAACCGACATTTGAAAAGATGATGCACCCACTATTCGAGTTATTACATTTACCGAGTCCTTTAACAACGACGATTTCATTTGTTGTTTCATTCATTGTTGTGACATATTTACATGTTGTATTAGGCGAATTGGCACCTAAATCATTTGCTATTCAACATACAGAACAACTTGCACTTTTATATTCAAGACCATTATTTTATTTTGGTAATTTTATGAAACCACTTATATGGTTAATGAATGGTTCTTCTCGTGTGATTGTCAGAATGTTTGGATTTGATCCAGATGCTCAAACTGATGCAATGTCAGAAGAAGAAATAAAAATTATTATAAACAATAGTTATAACGGTGGAGAGATTAACCAAACCGAGCTTGCGTATATGCAAAATATTTTTTCATTTGATGAACGTCATGCAAAAGATATTATGGTGCCACGTACACAAATGGTTACGCTCAACGAACCATTTAATGTAGATGAATTATTAGATACTATCAAAGAACATCAGTTTACAAGATATCCAATCACTGAAGATGGTGATAAAGACCATGTAAAAGGTTTTATAAATGTCAAAGAGTTTTTAACAGAATATGCGTCAGGTAAACCGATTAAAATCGCCAATTATATTCATGAATTACCCATGATTTCAGAGACAACTAGAATAAGTGATGCTCTTGTAAGAATGCAAAGAGAGCATGTACATATTAGTTTGATTATAGATGAGTATGGTGGGACAGCTGGTATTTTAACAATGGAAGATATTTTAGAAGAAATTGTTGGTGAAATCAGAGACGAATTTGATGATGACGAAGTTAACGATATAGTTAAACTTGATGATCATACTTATCAAATTAATGGTCGTGTTTTACTTGATGATTTAAATGAAAAATTTGGCATAGAGTTTGAAGATTCTGAAGATATTGATACTATTGGTGGTTGGTTACAATCACAAAATACTAATTTGCAAAAAGATGACTTCGTTGATACTGAATATGATCGTTGGACGATTACAGAAATCGACAATCATCAAATTATTTGGGTCAACTTAAATTATGAATTTAATAGTGGACGTCCTTCTGTTAATGAAGAACAAGAAGATGACGAACGTGATTAATATTTCAAAAGATAAGTTGTGGGATAGAACACCAAGTGAGTTCTATCCCACTTTTTGTTTTATATAAGGATACTCATCATTTAAGGAATAATAAATTGCTTTATATTAAAATAACACAATGAATAGCTCTAATTTGTTTCATCAGTAAATAAAAAAGGTATTAAAATGTTAATAAGTGAATAATTTCTATGTAAATAAGGAGAGTTAATGTACTATGACAAATGATGTCCAAATTTTAAATAACGGTTATCCAATGCCTGCAGTTGGATTAGGAGTTTATAAGATAGCGGATGAGCAGATGGAAGAGGTTGTCCGTACAGCTTTAGATGCAGGATATCGTGCATTTGATACGGCATACTTTTATGGAAATGAAAAAGCCTTAGGTAGTGCATTAAAACATTCAAATGTTGAGAGGGACGAGTTATTCATAACATCTAAACTTTGGAATGATTATCAAGGTTATGACCAAACAATAGAGTACTTTAATAAATCATTGGACAATTTAGGGTTAGACTATTTAGATTTATTTTTAATTCATTGGCCTTGTGAAAATGATCAATTGTATATTGAATCATATAAAGCCTTAGAACATTTATATGAAGAAGGTAAAATAAAAGCCATTGGTGTATGTAACTTTAAGATACATCATTTAGAAAAGTTAATGAAAGAAACTAAAATTACACCACAGGTGAATCAAATTGAGTTACATCCGTACTTTAACCAACAAGATGTACAAGACTTTTGTGATGAACATGATATTAAAGTAACAGCTTGGATGCCTTTAATGCGCAATAAAGGGTTGCTTGATGACCCTGTAATTACAGATATTGCTCATCGTTATGATAAAACACCTGCACAAATTGTCTTACGTTGGCATCTTGCACATAATCGTATTATCATTCCTAAATCACAAACACCTAAACGTATTAAAGAAAATTTTGATATTTTTGATTTTAATCTTGAGTTAACAGATGTTGCAGAAATAGATAGTTTAAATAAAAATGCTAGACAAGGAAAAGATCCTGATGATGTCAGTATTGGAGATTTGAAATAAATATAATTAATCAGTTAGAGTTAACTTTAAAAAAATAATTAAATTCTTTTTACTAAAAGTTAATGTGATGCTCATAAAAGAAAATATTTAAAACTATTAAGCTTAATTTAAGATTATGTAAATACACAGTATTTAACTAGAATGTATGACAAGGAAATTGATAAAATGATAGCAAATAGTTCAGAGAAAAGGATGTCATTTAATGAAAATCAGAGTCATCGTCCCTTGCTATAATGAAGGCGAAGTCGTTTTGAAAACTTATGACAAATTAACTGAAATAATGAAGAAAGATAGTTTAATCAAAAATTATGAATACGATTTACTCTTTATTAACGATGGTAGTACAGATACGACAATACATCATATCAAGAATATTGTTGCGTATGATAACCATGTTAAATATCTTTCATTCAGTCGAAACTTTGGCAAAGAAGCTGCAATGATTGCTGGCTATCAGCATAGCACAATGCACGACGCGGTGATTATGATTGATGGAGATTTACAACATCCGCCTGAATATATTCCACAAATGATAGAGGGTTACATTGAAGGTTATGATCAAGTGGTTGCTAAGAGAAATCGTCAGGGAGAGAATTTTGTACGTAAAACTTTGTCTCGTTGTTATTATAAATTAATTAATGCATTTGTAGAGGATATCCAATTTGAAGACGGCGTTGGTGATTTTAGATTACTCAGTCGACGTGCAGTTCAAGCTTTAACAACACTTGATGAATATAATCGTTTCTCTAAGGGTCTATTTGAATGGATAGGTTATGAAACAAAAGTATTTCAATATGAAAATGTGACGCGTGAAGATGGAGAATCTAAGTGGACTTTTAGAAAGTTACTCAACTATGGTATTGATGGACTCATCTCTTTTAACAATAAGCCTTTACGCATGATGATATACTTAGGTATGTTCACGTTTTCTATCAGTATTTTATATATAATTTATTTATTAATAAATATTTTGATTAATGGTATAAATATACCTGGTTATTTTACTACGATTGCTGCTATATTATTGTTGGGTGGTATTCAATTAATGTCTATTGGCGTAGTAGGAGAATATATTGGTCGTATTTATTATGAAGTTAAACATAGACCGAAGTATATTGTTGAAAACTCTAATATTCAGACTGAGAATCTCGACATGAGATATAATGCTTTAAACCTGAATAAAAATAGAAACAACAAGCGTAGTAATGATTTATATAAATTAAGTTCTTTTTATAAAGTTAAAACATATAGTGATACGTATGCATCAAATTATTCTCAAGATGAAGGTTTTAAAGAGCGTGTACATTAATGAAAACCGAATGTAGCTAGAGTGTTCAAACTCATTCCAGCTACATTCGGTTTTTTAATGCAATACAAATTACTTTTTAAATTGAAATTTTTTTAAGGTAAGTGTCATCGTGGTTCCAATGTCTAAATCACTTTGGACTGTAATAGAGGCGTCAATTTGTTGTGCTAACTCATTTGCAATGTATAATCCTAACCCCGAACCACCAGTCTTAGTATTTCGAGAATCTTCAACTCTAAACGTTCTTTCAAAGATACGTGATTGAAGTTCTGGAACGATACCTATGCCCTCATCTTTTATTGAAATACTAATGACGTCGTTTTCTTTACACTCAGAAATAATAATATCAATACGGCTACCAGAATTAGAAAATTTTAATGCATTATCTAGTAAATTGGTCAAAATACGTTCGATTGGAGGTCGATACTGGTAGAATGCATCAATATCTGTGCAGAAATTAACTTCAAGTGTACGATTTTCTTGTTTTATGTGTTGCTCGTATGGTTGTAATATATTAACAAGTAATTGATCGAGCTGTATTAATTCCAAAGGATAAGAACGTCCAGTATTTAAATTAATCACATGTGTAATGTCATCAAATAAAATTGATAAACGATTTGCTTGTTTAATTAATATTTCATATGCTTCATGAACTTCTTGAGGATCACTAATGACGCCATCCCGTAAACCTTCAGAATATGATCGAATACCAGCTAAAGGTGTTTTTAAATCATGTGCAAGGTTTTGTATGATTTCAGTTTTTTCTTGTTGCTCGTTTTTTATCATATTCATTTGATTATTGATTTCATATGCCATTTTATTAAAAGAATCATTCAACTCTTTAATTTCTCTAGGAGACTGAAATGTTTCATCATCAATGAATTTTTCGTGATTTATAAATTGCTTAGTCTTAATATTGAATTGCTTAATCTTCTGAATTAAAGGATTAATAAAAATACTACAAATCGAAAGTGTTAAACAGCTTGTTATCATAGTAGTGATGGCTAAAGTGAGTGTCATGTGACCATTAAACCACATGAGCTTATATGCAATAACCAGTATAATTGTTGTTAAAATAACGCTTGAAATGACACCGATAATGATTTGACTTCTTATTGAAAAAATAGTTATCGGCTCCTTTCAAACTTATAACCAAGGCCCCACACAGTTGTAATAGTGTAGGGTAAAAAATCATGTTTTTCTAATTTCTCGCGAATTCTATGTATGTGGACATTGACAGTGTTAGCATCTTCGTAATAGTCATATCCCCATACTTTTTCTAGAAGTTCGGATTTAGAAATAACTTCACCTTCTCTAGAAGCAAGATACCATAGCAATTCAAATTCTTTAATGCGCATAGGTATCTCTATATTGTTAATGGTAAGTGTCTTGCTTAAATTTTTTAAAACTAAACCATCAAATTCTAATTGCTCAATTTTATTAGAATGATTTGATTTACTCATTCTAGCGAGAAGGTTATTAGTACGTAATACTAGTTCTCTTGGGCTAAAGGGTTTTTTAATATAGTCATCAGCACCTAACGTCAGTGCGTATATCGTGTCATGTTCTTGAGTTTTTGCTGTTAGATATATGAAAGGTATATCAAGTTGCATATCTTTCATTTTTTTGACAATATCGTATCCGCTAACTTCCGGCATCATAATGTCTAAAATCATAATATCTATATCTGAAGATAATAATTTTAGTGCTTCTTTACCACATGTTGTTGTCGTAACCTGATATCCTTCATATTCGAAATACGTTTGACAAATGTCTACAATATCTTTTTCATCATCCACGATTAGTAAGTGGGTCATGCTTATCTTCACCTCGGTTATTACGGTCTCTAAAATAAGCGATGATTTCTTTAAGTGATACCTTAGCCAATAAAGAGTGGCTCATGAGTAAAATAATAAAGAAAGCTAATTGTAGAGGGTACGTAAAAATCATATCTGCTAAAATATAATTTATCATAACGAAGGCTCCAAAGAAACTTGCAGCGTATGCAAATATACCTAAAATTAAACCTAAACCAATTGCCATTTCCCCTAAAGGTACGATTATATTAAATAATCCTGTTGTGTGTGCAACAATATGTTCAAAAAACCATTTATACCATTGAGGAGAGTCTGTGTTATCTCTAATTACCGGAACTAGCCCGTTTAATGTAAAATCACCTGTAAATTTCTCCCATCCTTGTCTGAAAATAACAATACCTGAAATTACACGAATTAAAAATATTATAAATAAACTTATTTTCTTCATGATTAACACTCTCTTTCTATAGTTAAAAACGCCTACATTTAATAGCTAAATTATTTTAATTTAGCGCCACCAAAAATTACATGTGCTTTTTCGCAATAAATTGTTACTTCATTGTATTTTTCTAAATCTACATTTTTTAAATCAAAAGTTTGTTTGGATTTATTGTAGTCTACTGTTGAAATCTTTTTACCGGATTTAATATCTCCGTTTTTAGTTAGGTAAACATATAGGTCTGGACCTTTAGAAGATTTGTAATTCTCTAACATAAGTTTGCCATTTTCAATTTTAGCTTTACCTTCTACTTTTTCTCCGTTTTTAGATTCAAAATTACCAGATAATTTTTTCGTTGTGTCTGTTTTTACATTACTGTCTTCTTGTTGTTTATCTTTGTGATTAGCGTGATCGCTTTCCGAGTTAGAATTTCCACATGCGCCTAATGTAAGTGATGTAACAATTGCTCCGACTGCTAATAAATATTTTGTATTCATAATGTATTCCTCTTTTCTATTTTTATTTAAGAATAGTTTAATCAGAATACGTGAACATAACCATTAACTATTTCTTAACTACATTTAAAAAAGAATTAAATCAAAATGATTTTTATTTATAATTATAAAAATGAAAGAGTTTTATTAGAACGTAATAGGCTTGATAAATAAAAAATGAAATAAATAAAAGAGATAAAATGAAGAAAAGGTGTCAATATTGAAAATTAATAAGAATTAACGGTTGGGGTAGGAGGACATTCATTTTGAATTCTTTATTCTAATATGAGCTCGACACAACTTATATGACAAGTAAATTTCTCAGTGACTTTTTCTTGTTGAACAAGTTTTTAAATTAGAAGTTGCTATAATGATATTCTCAATTCTATATTAGACTGTCTGAAAAATATGGCTAATCCAATCACTTATGACCTAAGATCAAAAGATGTTTCACATTATATATTGTCTACAAATAAAAAAAGGCTGGGGCAAAAAGTTCCAGGATAAGTAAAAAAAGACAAATTCTATTGAAATAATATAGAAATTGTCTTTTTTATAATTTTTTGATTATTTTCAGTTCGTTGATCTGTTACTTTTCTTATATTAAGCCACGATGATGACTGAATTCATCGAATTCAGTATCGGGAATTGTTTCTACAATATCATTTACATGTCGTGAAATATTATTTGTAGGGATAAGAACTGAAGTTTCCATTGGTAGAGTATGTTGAGTCATGTTATATTCTTTACACATAAAGCACCTCGTTAAATTAGTTTATTGGTATTTATTAAATTATACGAAAGGGCCATATTTTTTAAAGTATTTTAATATAAAATTACATATAAGCACAAAGTATTTTGGCGAGACTCTTGAGAGAACAGGACAAGCTGAAGACTACAGGCTGAAGCTGTCCGATAAGAAAGCGAGCCAACAATACGAAGTATTGTAAATAAAGAAGCCAGTAAATGAATTTATGAAAACTCATTTACTGGCTATTTTGCTAGGAATTATGTCCCAACCTCTATCTTATAAATCAATGTAAAGTTTGGATGATGTATCGTATTTTAATGTGAAAGCATTATTTTAACTGTAGCAAGGATAATTATTTTTTATCTTTTATGAAGAAAACACCTTGCCATAATATAAAACCAATGAGTAAGCTATAAATGATTAAAAAGACATACCAAAAGGGCGTTAAAATCATCGTTGATATGAGAGATAGGATAATAATAATTGTACCTGTTGTCATTGGTCTTTTAATTTTACGAAATAGTGAAAGACGTTCAACTTCGTCTATTTTGAAAGTACCTACAAAAAGTAAAATCGCCCCTATTATAAATATCGTGGGTGATAAATATGGGATGGACATGTACACCGATTGTGTGCTCGATTTATCTGTAATAAATTGCAATAAGCTTATAACAATGGCTAGTATTATAGCAATAAACTTTTGGTCAGAAATTACAAAAGGATATAGCTTGAAATTTAAATATATTTGTAAAAGTGTCCATATCATAAATAGCGTGACGGTAAACATCGTAATAAAATTGAATTGATTAATCGCAAAAATATCAATCATGCTATTGATTAAAACAGATAATAATATGGAGCTAAACTTAAGCTGTCTGAAACGATGTCGGTATAAATCGAAGCCAAGAATTAGCAAGACGATGGCGATGTTAATTAATATATATATAATCATGTTGAACTCCTATTCGTAAATCTTCATCTCTTCATTATATCAATTAACATTAACTTAATCATTTCATAACACTCAGAAATTTTTTTAAACGTTTTTTCAATATTAGACACCTTTTTTATTACTCCATAATAATGTGTGTAATTGCGGTAGTACATAGACATGATTCATATCACTACTTTGCATTACACGATCCACTAATTGCTCATACCTTTCAAGTAATTTATCTGTATGTTGGTCAACGTTATCATCAAGATAAGGATTACCTACTTGTAGATAGAATGGGATGTTAGGGTAGCGATGATGAATTAATTTTGCAAAATCATAGTCTGCATCGTCAAAAATCACCACTTTCAAATTAAGTGAATGAAATGTACATTGATTTATAACAGAATCTAATATTTCTAGATTAGTTTTCATTCCCGAACTAGGGGGTTTTGGACTAATCGTTAAATCGTCAATTTGTGTCATCCATGATTGGAAACGACTACCTTGTGTTTCTAAAGCTGTATAAATATGTTTGTCTTCAAATAAATCTACTAATTCCTGTATACCTTTGATTAACGCAGGGTTACCTCCGGATATAGTTACGTGATTAAATCGATGACCACCTATTTCAAGTAACGCATCATAAATTTCTTCAGCAGTCATTAATTTGATATCTTCTTTAGCACTACCGTCCCAAGTAAATGCAGAATCACACCAGCTACATCGATAATCACAACCAGCTGTACGCACAAACATTGTTTTTCTTCCTATTACACGACCTTCACCTTGAATCGTTGGTCCAAATATTTCTAAAACGGGTATTTTAGCCATTTACACTTGATCTTCCTTTGGTCTATAAACTACGTAACTTGAAGGTGTTTCTCTAAGATAAACTTGAACACATTTCGGTTGATTCTCTCTTTGATTTAACTCTTTTTGAATAATGTGGTAAATCGTTTGTGCGACAATTTCTGTTGAGGGACTTTTATCCTTAAAAGCAGGTAAGTCATTAAGCAAATAATGGTCAAATTGTTCATGAACTAGCTTTTTTAAATCTCTAAAATTAACTAAAAATCCACATTTATCTAGTGTATTACCAGCGATTGTTAAGTTGACGTAATACGTATGACCGTGTGTACGAATACATTTTCCCGCTTCTTCAAAGGGAATGTAATGTGCAGCTGAAAAGTTAAAATCTTTGTTAAGTTCGAATTGATATGGGTGAGTGACACTTGGATATATTTGTTGCATTTCCTTATTCTTCTCCTTTATGTTCAAGATAATGTTTTAAACCTCGAGCTCTTAAGTGACATGCTGGACATTCACCACAACCATCACCAATGATACCGTTATAACATGTTAATGTGTTGTGGCGAATATAATCTAACACACCTAGCTTATCGCTGAGTGCCCATGTCTGTGCTTTGTCTAACCACATTAATGGTGTATGAATGACAAAGTCTTTATCCATTGAAAGACTTAAAGTTACATTCATAGATTTGATAAAGCTATCTCTACAATCTGGATAACCTGAAAAATCTGTTTCACAAACACCAGTAATAATATGTTTAGCATGAATTTGATAGGCTAACGCGCCAGCAAAAGATAAAAACAATAGATTTCTAGCTGGTACGAAAGTATTAGGAATACCATCATCATTATCTTCAATACTTAACTCATGTTGTGTAAGTGCATTGGGAGTAAGTTGAGATAGTAATGACATATCTAAAATATGATGTTTCAAATTTTGTTCTTTTGCAATTTTTTTTGCAACTTCAATTTCTTTATCATGTCTTTGTCCGTAATTAAATGTAACGAGTTCTACTTCTTTAAAATGTTTTTTAGCGTAAAATAAGCATGTCGTACTATCTTGACCACCACTAAATACGACAAGTGCTTTTTCTTTATTTAAGTCATTTTGTGACATTGATATGACTCCTCATCATTGTGATAATTTTGCATAAAAAAAGTCTATCTCTATAAAAAAGATAGACAGAAATATTAAAGACATATATAGTCTTAACATTATAAATATGAAGAAATTCATTGTTGAAATTTTCATGTCTAGTTTTTTATAGAGGGTTTCGGCTAGGAACCTCTGTTATTATTTTGCACGGAACATAGAATAAACGAAATGCTATATAAAATCAAGTCATGTTCTGTGATAATAGAGAGTAACAACTATAATAATTAACAATCTTTATCGATAATTGAGGTATGAATATGATTTTAATGATAGATAATCAAGATTCCTTTACATATAACTTAATAGATTATATTAAAGTAAAAACTACTGAAGAAGTGAAAATCATTTCTGTAAATGATTTGATGACACAGCATCTCGATGCATTGAATCCGAGAGCGATTGTCATTTCACCTGGACCTGGGAAACCTAGTGATTATCCAATACTATCATCCGTATTAGAAATATTTCACCGTCACGTTCCCATTTTGGGCGTCTGTTTAGGTTTTCAATTAATCATTGAATACTTTGGAGGAAACATTATTCATAATGATAAACCTATTCATGGACATATTACCAAGATAAGGCATAGCAATGAGGGTATTTTTAAAGGTCTACCATCGTATTTTAACGTGATGCGATACCATTCACTTATGGCTGACCCCTCTACAATACCTAGCGCATTAAAAGTCACAGCTCTGAACAACGAGAATGTTATTATGGCTGTTGCACATCATAAGTATCCTATTTATGGTTTACAGTATCATCCTGAATCTATACTAAGTGAATATGGTCACGAACAATTAAATTTATTCTTAACCGAGGTAGGGGTTAAATATGCACATTGAATTTAAGTATCGCTATTATGAAAATGAAAAGGACTATGAAGACTATCAATTAGAAATGGATAACTTTCAAGATTCTAAAATTGCATATCGTCTTGATGAAGTAGGGGATGTCATTCACTTTGCAGAACAAGAACAACGTAACGGAAGCTATGTTGCACTTTATGTTACTTATGAAGCAGCACCTTTTTTTAATAAGGAAATGGTGGTCAATAATGTGAAACAATCCCATATTTTTGCTGCAGCTTATTCATTTAAATCGGTCAATTCGATAAAAAATATAAAAAAAGTAATGCCCAATAAAAATCATATAAAAACTGAAGGATTTTATTTTTGTGAAAGTGATAAAGCGATGATTAACAAGATCAAATCGATTCATAAAGCCATTATTGAAGGGGCAACGTATCAGGTGAATTACACAACCCGCTTAAAAGCAGAAGTTTTCTGTCCTATAAGTCACTTATATTATCAACTTACTATGTCACAAAATGGTAATTATACCGTTTTAATGGACACACCTGATATAAAAGTAGCATCAATATCGCCTGAACTTTTCTTTCAAAAAGGTGACTATAAAGGTAAATCAAATATGATTGTTAGTAAGCCGATGAAAGGGACTATGCCTAGAGGGAAAAATGTTAAAGAAGATGAGCTATATTATAATAATTTAAAAACCTCCTCTAAAGATATGGCGGAGAATGTGATGATTGTAGACTTATTACGTAACGATATTACAAGAATTGCTCAAAGTGGAACTATAGATGTACCTGAATTGTTTTCGATTGAGAAATATGACACAGTTTTCCAAATGACCAGTACAGTGTGTGGCCGATTACAAGATGACATTCAATTGATAGATATGATGCGAGCGCTCTTTCCTTGTGGTTCTATTACAGGTGCACCAAAAATAAATACAATGCAATATATAGCTCAGTTGGAGGACATGCCAAGATCCATTTACTGTGGAACAATTGGCTTATTACTTCCAAACCAAAGGATGATATTTAATATCCCTATACGGACAATTGAGTATAATCATGAAGAAGCGGTTTATGGGGTGGGTGCTGGTATAACAATTGATTCAGTACCCGAAAATGAAGTTCAGGAATTTCACGATAAAACTAAAATTTTGGAGCGGTTATAATATGCATTTATTTGAAACAATGAAATTGGATAAGGGATTCATTCCTCGTCTTGACTACCATTATCAACGTATTTCAACTTCTAGTGAGCATCTAGGATTTCAATTTGATCATCTATTTTGGAAGCAGTTTATTCATAATATAAAAACCTTGCATTCAAAAGGCGTATTTCGTTTGAAGGTGACGTTAAACAAAGAAGGTGAATTAAACTATGAGTTATTTCCGATACCCGATAAACCTTTTTTTACCGCTCGACTAGTTCAACAAAAAAAGAATATTGATAAAGTAATCATAACTAATAAAACAACAGAACGTGATTATTTAACACATAATCATTTCACAGACTTAATACTGATCTATGATGAAGATGGTAAAATTTTAGAGTTTGACATTGGCAACGTGATGATACAAGAAAGAGATAAATTGTATACACCAACATATAAAGGAGACATGCTCCCCGGCTGTATGAGACAATCTCTTATAGATCAAGGCAAAGTTATAGAAAAAGATTTTTATATCGAAGAATTTAAAGAAAAAATCAAATCGAGTCAAATCAACGTCTATTTAATCAATAGCTTAAGAGAGGTTGTCGGTGTTAAAGTATATGTATAATATATTTATGAAAAAGAATTTTAATGATAAAAAATAATGAGGTAGCCTATGACATTATTATGGTTAGCTATATTAATACTTCTTACTGTATTAGGTAAAAAGATGTCAAACCAAGCCATTAAAAACAATCAAGTGCTTATTGCTAAGTTAATAGCTACTATAACTACATTTTGTGCGTTTGTGTTGGTTTATTTGCTTATGCAATCTATAATGCCACATATTATTAAATTGATGAATGTCTTTTATCATCATTAATTTTGACGAGGTGATATTATGAAAATATATAGTCAAGGCGACCAAGCCATTGTTGTTTCAATAGAGAAAAATGTATCTCAAAGACTGACAGAAGATTTACTTTCATTGAGAGCATATTTAATTGATAAATCATATCCATTTATTACTGAAATTGTAGCTACAGAGTCTGACCTAATGATTTGTTATGACGCAAGAGATATGATTAAACATCACCATATTCAGTCACCATTTTTATATATGAAAGCTTTAATTGATTCTATAAAATTAGAAATTAGACATCATCGACAACAACTTCAAGCAAAATATATTCAAAAACAACAATCTGTTAATATTCCAGTTATATATGGGGGAGAATTTGGGCCTGATTTACAACATTTGTTAAAGCATCTTAAACTCAAATTAGAGGATTTTGTAAAATTACATACTCAAGAAAAATATTTTGTATCAATGATGGGGTATTCACCAGGATTTCCGTATCTTACTGGAATGAATAAAAAATTGCATGTGAACCACACAAGTGAAAAGAAAAAATTCATCCCTTGTGGATCAGTTATTATGGAAGGAAAAAAATGTGGAATAGTTACTACTGATACATATAATGATTGGTTAGTTATCGGATATACACCAGTTCAACTTTTCTTTCCTGAGCAACAAAACTTTACATTATTAAAGCTAGGAGACAATGTCACGTTTGAGTCTAAAGATATCAATGAAATAGAACTAGGAGATTATAAAACATGTCAATCATAATTGAAAATAGTGGCCTATTTAGTAGCTTTCAAGATTTTGGAAGAAAGGGATATGAACATGAAGGTGTCATCCCGAGTGGCGCACTAGATGAATTAGCACATGAAATAGCCAACCGTCTGGTTGCAAATGACAAAAATGAAGCAACACTTGAAATGACTCAAAAAATGGCAACAATTCGTTTCACTGAGCCGGCACTTATAGCTTTAACAGGTGGTAATTTTAAAGCTGAAACTGAACATATGAAAATTTATCCTAATAAATTATATCTCATCAATGAAGGTGAGACATTGAAATTTAATGAAACCAGTCGTACATCACGTGTTTATCTAGCAGTTGGTGGAGGTTTTAAACTAGAAAAATGGCTTCATTCAGCATCTACAGATTTTAATGTGGAAATTGGTGGTTTTGAGGGAAGAAAGCTTAAGAAAGGTGATGAAATAGAATTAAAACACCACTATTCTCAACGACATCTTAAGCTATTTGAAAACTTATCTGACAAACGTACAACTGATTGGGGAATTGATGGTTACGCATTGTCTTTCAATTATGTTTCGGATGTTTTTCATGTTATAAAAAATAAGGGAACGGAAGATTTTAAAAAAGAGGCGACGCGTCGTTTTACAACGGCTGAATATAGTGTGTCTAGTAAAACAAATAGAGTAGGTATGGTGCTTGATGGCCCCCAAATCAAAGCATACTATGATGATATGCCGGCTCATCAATCAATAAAAAGAGGAACCATTCAAGTTAAGAGAGATGGCACACCGATTGTATTATTAAACGATCATTATACATTAGGAAGTTATCCTCAAATAGGTACAATCGCAAGCTATCATCTAACAAAATTAGCCCAAAAACCACAAGGCTCAAAATTGAAATTTCAATTTATAGATATCGAAACTGCAGAAAAAAACTTAATAAAGTATAGCAATTGGTTAAATCAATTGTTCCATGGTATTGAACACCGTATGCAATTAGAAATGTTAAAGTGAATATCTGTATTTAAGTTGAAAATCATCTTATTTTAAAATGACGTATTATTTATGCAATTGCTTTCCTATAAATAAAAAATAAGTAGTCTTGTGCCCTGTCCATCAGTTTTGGAACTTAAATTGAATCGTCCTGGAGACTGATGAACATAAGAAATACTGAGTTTATAATGAATCATTATATATGCACAAGAGATTAATTATTTAAAATTTTAATAACACTTTTATGTTGACAATTTACCTGTATAGCGTGCTTTTACTTGATATTTAAGTCATAATACTATATATTTATAAATTGAACTATGTATTTTTATTACAATAAGATTACAAACATTTAAAAATCTTAATAAAAAGTTAACAACTACATAGTCTAAACAATGACGTATTCGCATTTACGTTTTATATCAAATTCTTAAATTTATATATAGAAATAATCGATTTGATCAAATGAATATAAAGTAATTTAAACAGATAGTTATAATTTGAATTAACTGAAGGTAAAGTAAATCATTTAACGTAAAAATGATTCATTACTAAAAACGGAGGAAACAAACATGAGTTTACCCAAGAAGAAAATAGGAATTTTTGCGTTCTTCTTATTAACGGTATTCACCATTACTTTGAAGACATATTTTTCATATTATGTTGACTTTTCTTTAGGTGTCAAGGGTTTAGTACAAAACTTAATATTGCTTATGAATCCCTATAGTTTGATTGCACTTGTACTAAGTGTTTTCCTATTTTTTAAAGGTAAGAAGGCATTTTGGTTCATCTTTATTGGAGGATTTTTACTTACGTTTCTACTATACGCAAACGTTGTGTACTTCAGATTTTTCTCAGATTTCTTAACTTTTAGTACACTAAACCAGGCAGGCAACGTTGAATCAATGGGTGGTGCAGTAAGTGCTTCTTTCAAATGGTATGACTTTGTCTACTTCATTGACACTATTATCTATCTTGCTATTTTAATATTTAAACGCAAATGGTTAGATAATAGAGCATTCAGTAAAAAATTCGTACCCGTTGTGATGGCTACATCAGTAGCATTATTTTTCTTAAATTTAGCGTTTGCAGAAACAGATCGTCCCGAATTATTAACAAGAACTTTTGACCATAAATATCTTGTGAAATACTTAGGACCATATAACTTCACTGTTTATGATGGTGTAAAAACAATCGAAAATAATCAGCAAAAAGCACTAGCTTCTGAAGACGACTTAACTAAAGTGCTGAATTACACTAAGCAGAAACGTACTGAACCTAATCCTGAATATTATGGTGCAGCGAAAAAGAAAAATATAATTAAAATTCACCTTGAAAGTTTCCAGACTTTCTTAATCAATAAAAAGGTAAATGGTAAAGAGGTTACACCGTTTTTAAATAAATTATCTAGTGGTAACCAAGATTTTACGTATTTCCCAAACTTTTTCCATCAAACAGGGCAAGGTAAAACATCTGACTCAGAGTTTACAATGGACAACAGTTTATATGGCTTGCCGCAAGGCTCAGCCTATTCACTGAAGGGAGATAATACGTATCAATCATTACCAGCTATACTAGACCAAAAGCAAGGTTATACATCTAATGTAATGCATGGTGACTACAAAACATTTTGGAATCGAGATCAAGTTTATAAACATTTCGGTATTGACAATTTCTATGATGCTACTTACTATGACATGTCTGACGACAATATTGTTAATCTTGGTTTAAAAGATAAACCATTCTTTAAAGCATCAGCAGATTATCAATCTAAAATGAAAAAGCCGTTTTATTCACACTTAATTACTTTAACTAACCACTATCCTTTCACATTAGATGAAGAGGATGCTTCTATTGATAAACCTAATACCGGTGACTCAACAGTAGACGGTTATATACAAACGGCACACTATCTCGACCAAGCTTTAGAGGAATATATTACTGACCTTAAGAAAAAAGGTCTATATGATAACTCAGTCATTATGATTTACGGTGACCATTATGGTATTTCTGAAAATCATAATAATGCTATGGAAAAATTATTAGGTGAGAAGATTACACCAGCTAAATTTACAGATTTAAACCGCACTGGCTTCTGGTTAAAAGTTCCAGGTAAATCAGGGGGCGTAAATAAAGAGTATGCTGGGCAAATGGATGTTATGCCTACATTACTACATCTTGTTGGTATTGATAGCAAGAATTACCTAATGTTTGGTTCTGACATGTTCTCTAAACAACACAATAACGTAGTACCGTTTAGAAATGGTGATTTTATCACTGAAGATTATAAGTATGTGAATGGTAAAATTTACTCAAATAAAGATAATGAATTGCTTACTGAAAAACCTAAAGACTTCGATAAAAATAAAAAACAAGTAGAGAAAGATCTTGAAATGAGTGACAGCGTGTTAAATGGTGACTTGTTCAGATTCTACAAAAATCCTGACTTTAAAAAAGTAAATCCTGGTAAATATGAATATAAATCAGGTCCAAAAGGGAACGAAAAAAAATAGTTTTTCAGTGAATTGAAATTGTTAAGTGGTTGGGATATAATTCCTAGCAAAATAGCCAGTAAATGAGTTTTCATAAATTCATTTACTGGCATCTTTATTTAAAATACTTCGTATTGTTGGCTCGCTTTCTTAGGGGACAGCTTCAGCCTGTAGTCTTCAGCTTGTCCTGTTCCCTCAAGAGTCTCGCCAAAATACTTTGTGTTTATATGTAATTTTATATTAAAATACTTTGAAAAATAAGGCCCTTTCGTATAATTTAATAAATACCAATAAACAAAATTAACGAGGTGCCTTATGTATAAAGACTATAACATGACTCAACATACTCTACTAATGGAAACTTCAGTTCTTATCCCTACGAATGATATTTCACGACATGTAAATGATATTGCAGAAACAATTCCCGAGACTGAATTCGATAAATTCAGACATTATCGTTGCTTAATATAATAAAGTAAAAGCTCAACGAGCTGAAAATCATCAAAAAACTATAAAAAAGACAATTTCTATATTATTTCAATAGAAATTGTCTTTATTTACTTATCCTGGAATTTTATGTCCCAACCTCTTATTCCTACGATTAGTCAAGTACTTATAATTAAAATAAGCATTACTTAACTAAACCGTTCATTTTAATTTTTTTGAATAAGGTGTTAAACTATATTTGATTGTACGTTTGGCTAATGTGGTGACATTTGATAATCGTACAATTTATGATTCATTACAAGATAATGAATTGTTTTTAATAATCGATTTATACAAGCAATGATGGCAGTCTTATGAGGTTTCTCATTAGGCTGCTTTCTTAGTTTGTAGTAATAATCGACGACATGATTGTCATAATGATGCTGCCCTCTTATTATATTCATAATCACCCAAAATAAAAGTTTTCTCGCTTTTTTATTACCACGCTTGTTGATGGTATCTCTACAGTGTGTATGACCTGATTGATATCGTTTGATATCAATGCCAACAAAAGCATTGAGTTGTTTATTTGATTTAAATCGCTTAATATCACCAATCTCCCCAATAATCATAGCTGTGCTTAGCTTACCAATACCAGGTATCGAATGAATATTTTCAAAATAATCGAGTTGTTGTGCTAATTGAATCATGGCATCATCTAATTGTTTGAGATGATGAATAGATTGTTTTAATTGTTGAATAAGTAAGCGTAATTTTTCGACTAGAAAGGAATGTCTATCGACATTAGGATAGCTTTCTTGAGCAATCAC
>NZ_JBXAHW010000008.1:0-110262 GCF_058795495.1 Staphylococcus sp. GW823-FHT05F06
TACTAAATAGTTTGTAACGTTTCGTTACTGTTTATTGGAATTAACGTTGACATATTGTCATTCAGTTTTCAATGTTCTTTAACACTTACAATACATTATTGTAACAAACAGAATTTATTAAGTCAAGAATTAATTTGTATTTCATTTCTTGTCATTTCTTAATTAATTCAACAAATAACATTTTATAATGTAATGATTTTAATTTCAATAGTCAAAATTACACTTTATTAACTAAATTTTAAAGTTCTTAACTTTTTCTTTTCAATTAATTAATCTGCTTTTGACGACTTTTATATAGTATCAAGATATAAACGTAACGTCAATATTTATTATCGATTTTTTAAGTTAAAATTTACTTAATGAGTGAATATATATCTACATATAGTACATTATATTTATATAGTGTAAATACTTTCGTTTTGTACATCTGCAAAACGAAGTCATATGTAAAAAGAAAGAGGCTGTACAAATTATTACAGCCCCTACTACTTATATACGATTATTTATATGAAATTGCTAAACAGTCATACTATTTCATCATTACTTTATCTCAATAAAACTTCATAAGAGTATCAATAATGACTAAATTTTTATTTTGCTTCTATTCTACGACCTTACTTTCTTCAATTTCCTTCTTCTTTACATTCTTTACATACTCCATATATTTCCATCCGATGATGAGTAACATCAAAATCTGTTACATGTTGAGCTAATTGCTCTACTTCATCTAATTGTGGATAATGGAAGTCAACGATTTTACCACATTTTTCACATATAATATGGTAGTGATTATGTGTATTAAAATCAAACCTACTAGATGAATCACCATATGTTAACTCTTTGACTATACCAATATCTTTAAAAACTCTTAGATTATTATAGATAGTAGCAACACTTATATTAGGAAATTTAGGTGAAAGTGCTTGATATATTTCATCTGCTGTTGGATGTGAATGTGAAGATATAAGATAACGCATAATTGCTTGTCTTTGGGGTGTAATGCGAACGCCCGCTTTTCTTAATGAAGCAATTGACTCTTCAAGTTCATGATCAATAGATTCAAGTTCCGCACTCACTTATTTCACCATCTTTCTAAATAATAATTATTATTACTTAATATTAATATAACTGTTGCTATAAATAAATGTCAATAAATACTTGCTGTTTTCAATTAGTAACCATAATCTAAGTCTACTTTATTCTCAATTACATCATAATTATTGAGAAAATGCTCAAGATTCTTTTTGAAAATGTCCGTAGCTTCTCTATTATTATTAGAATCATTACCTGTAATATGAGCAGTTATGGTCACATTATCTAAATCATATAAAGGATTGTCCTTACTAAGTGGTTCTTTTTCAAAAACATCTAAATAAGCATGTCTGATTAATCGATCTTTGAGTACATTGATGAGCACTTCCTCATCAACAATTGTTCCTCTTCCTACATTTATAAATAAGGCATTATTGTCCATTTGTATGAAATCTTTTCTTTTTAATAAGTAAATTGTTTCTTCTGTTTCAGGTAATGCATTAACAATAATATTTGCCTTTTCAATAACATCATCTAACTCTTCAATTGTATAAACTTCATCAAATTGTTCAACATTTTTTCCTGACTTACTAACCCCTATTACTTTCATTCCAAAAGCTTTGGCTAAATAAGCAGCCCTTTGTGCAATCGCACCAGTTCCCAAGAATAATAAAGTCTCTTCGTTTAATCTTTTACCAGTAATTCTGGAGTCATAATTTTTTTCTAATTGATTTCTATAGGAAGTTTTCATCTTTTTATAATCATGCAAAATGAATGTCATTATATATTCAGACACTTGTTTAGCTTGTATACCTTTACCATTTGTTAGAATGATATCTCGCTCTTTAATATAATTTAACGGTAAATTATTTACACCTGTTGCAAACCATCCAATCCATTTAAGGTTGATACAATGTTCAATAAAGGTACGATCTATTTTGCCATCATAACCTATTAAAATGTCCATAGTTTTTCTATCATTAATAGGGATATTTATAGCTTTGTCATAAAATTTAAATTCTTCGTTTGGAAATTGTTTTCTTAATTCATTTTCTATTTCATTTAATCTATTTAAGCTAACAATTTTCAAAATTAACCCTCCAGAATATTTTTTATTGTTTCAATTTGTGTTTTTACCTTTACCTTTTCAATCACATCAATAATGTTACCATTTTCATCGAGAATAAATGTTGTTCTTACAATCCCCATATTCTCCTTGCCAAATGATTTTTTCAATTGGTAAACCCCAACTTTATTAGCAAGTTGATAATCTTTATCTACGAGTAAGTCAAAATTCAATTGGTGTTTTTTTATAAAATTTTGATGTTTCTTTTTAGAATCTGCGCTTATGCCATATATATCTACATCAAGTTGATTAAAATCTTCAATGTGATCTCTAAATTCACAAGCTTCAGTAGTACACGTTGGTGTATTATCTCTTGGATAAAAATAAAGAATCGTTTTACGACCTTTAATTGTTTCATTTGAAATAAAATTGCCATCTTGATTTTCTAAAGAAAAAGAGGGAAATTGTTCACCTTTACTAATCATATACTCACCTATTTCTTAAATGTGTTGATTTTATGATACGATATTAATTGAAAATATTAAATAAAAAGAGGTTGATAGATATGAAATTTACTGAAAGCGAACGTCTTCAGCAACTTTCTAATGAATATATTTTGGGAGGTGTGAATTCACCTTCAAGGTCGTATAAAGCAGTAGGTGGTGGGGCACCAGTAGTAATGAAAGAAGGTCATGGCGCTTACTTATATGATGTAGATGGTAATAAATATATCGACTATCTACAAGCTTATGGTCCAATAATAACTGGTCATGCACACCCACATATCACCGAAGCTATCCAAGATCAAGCAGCAAAAGGCGTACTTTATGGTACCCCTACTGAATTAGAAATAAATTTCTCAAAAAAACTTAGAGAAGCAGTTCCTTCTTTAGAAAAGATTCGTTTCGTGAACTCTGGTACTGAAGCAGTTATGACAACAATTAGAGTTGCTCGTGCTTATACTAAAAGAAACAAAATCATTAAGTTTGCAGGCTCTTATCATGGTCATTCTGATTTAGTTTTAGTGGCAGCTGGAAGTGGACCTTCTCAACTTGGTTCTCCAGATTCTGCTGGTGTCCCCCAAAGTGTTGCACAAGAGGTTATTACAGTACCGTTTAATGATATAGAATCATATAGAGAAGCTATTGATTATTGGAAAGACGACATTGCTGCAGTATTAGTAGAGCCGATTGTGGGTAATTTTGGGATGGTCATGCCACAACCAGGTTTCTTAGAAGAAGTAAATAAAATTTCTCATGATAATGGAACATTAGTTATCTATGATGAAGTTATCACTGCTTTTCGTTTCCATTATGGTGCAGCTCAAGATTTATTAGGTGTTAAACCAGACCTCACTGCTTTTGGTAAGATTGTTGGCGGTGGTTTACCAATTGGAGGCTATGGTGGTCGACAAGATATTATGGAGCACGTTGCACCATTAGGTCCAGCTTATCAAGCAGGAACAATGGCCGGTAACCCGTTATCTATGAGAGCAGGTATTGCTTTATTAGAGGTACTTGAACAAGAAGGTGTTTATGATAAACTTGATCAATTAGGTCGTCGTCTTGAAGAAGGGTTACAAAAATTAATAGATAAGCATCATATTACAGCAACAATAAATCGAATCTATGGCTCACTGACATTGTATTTCACAAATGAAAAAGTTACACATTATGAACAAGTTGAAAACTCTGATGGAGATGCTTTCGCTCAATTCTTTAAATTAATGTTGAACCAAGGCATTAATCTCGCGCCTTCTAAATTTGAAGCATGGTTCTTAACTACAGAACATACTGAAGAAGATATCGATCGTACACTAGAAGCAGCTGATTATGCATTTAGTAAAATGAAATAACCTACAGTATGAGAACTTGACACATTAACTATGTGTTCAAGTTCTTTTTATGTTCAATTATGGATTAACTGTTGAAAATTTAATGGAAATTTACGTTTTCACTTTTCCAAAGCAAAATTTATTATAGTTCATAAAATTTAATAGCTTTTAAAGTACAAAATAAAACTATTTGCTTAATTTCTTAACATTTTGCATCTAAAAACCAAATTGCGTATAGATAAACTTGATTATTTAAGTTCAGGGGTGTATAACAATAATGAATGAGAGTATTATTTTTACTCAAAATAATTAAAAGGAGCATTTAATTTGAGACTTGGAGCTCGGATTTTCAAAACTGGTATAGCCATTATCTTAGCTATGTCTATCGCTTCTTTACTTCCTGATAATATTGGTCTAAAAACGTTAGCAGGTGTCAGTGCAGTAGTTGCCATGCAACCGAGTGTTTATCGCTCAATCAAAACTGTTTCTGAACAAGCTATTGGTAATGTGATTGGTGCATTACTTGCAGTAACAATGGTAACGATATTCAGTAATAATTTCATTATCATGGGCGTTACCGTTATTTTACTCATTGCAATTTTGTTCCAATTTAATCTTGCCCATGTAGCAACACTTGCAAGCGTAACTGCACTTATAATTATGGGGCAACACACTGGTTCTTTCTATGTTGCCGCATTTTTTAGATTTGTACTAGTGATGATTGGTGTATTGAGTTCTTCTGTTGTCAATCTAATTTTTTTACCTCCTAAGTTTGAAACAAAAATTTATTATAATTCTATGAATATTTCTTCTGATATATTTGTTTGGTTTAAACTTGTACTCAATGACACATCAGAATTTCATAATATTAAACAGGATGGTGATCAACTAAACTCACGCATCAATAAATTAGAAAAGATTTTCGACTATTACAATGAAGAAAGACCATTAACAAAAAAACATATTTATCAACAGAATAGAAAAAAAATACTATTTAGAGAAGTAGTTAGAACGACCAGACAAGCATATGAAGTGCTAAAACGAATGTCACGATATCAAAATGATTTATATCAACTAAATAATCAATTACTTTTACAAATCAAATTAGAACTTGATTCATTAGTTACTTTACATGAACAAATATTTAAGAGTCTATCAAAAAAAGCTAGATATGATGTCACTCAATTAGATTATGAAGTTGACAATCCTCAGAAGAAAAACTTGATGGATGCTTTTCAGCAAGAATTAATTAAAAACCCACATCAGACGCAATATTCTTATAGCAATATGATGCAAATTATTGCTGAAATTGAAGAATACAGATATCAACTTGAACACTTAGATAGAATCCGTTTAAGTTTCTTTACCTATCACCGTTCTGATACTGATATAGACATTTCAGATGAGGACTTTGACTTATAATAAAACGGTAAATCAGAATTTTATTGGATTAATCAGTGAAATTCTCCTAGTTAGCAGTTTTGATTATAGGTAAAATAGTTCTTATTTTTAATAACTGCCAACAGTACAAAAATGCCTGAGACAATAACAGTCTCAGGCATTTTCAATGTTATAAGTGCTTTATAAATTTTGAATACTATAAAGATGCTCATAAGCACCGCGTTTATTAATTAATTGTTGGTGTGTGCCAGTCTCAACAATTCGTCCATTTTCCATTACAACTATTCTATCTGCATGAGTAATGGTAGATAGACGATGTGCAACAATTAATGTTGTTCTATCCTTACTTAAAACATCAAGTGCTTCTTGAATAATAGCTTCACTCTCTAAATCCAATGCACTTGTTGCTTCATCTAATATTAAAACAGGAGGATTATTTAAAAAGATACGTGCAATTGACAACCTTTGTTTTTGTCCACCAGATAATTTAACTCCTCGTTCTCCTACTTCAGTATCATATCCATTCGGTAAATTTGAAATAAAATCATGGGCATTCGCCATTTTTGCAGCTTCTACGACTTCATCATCAGTCGCATCAGGCCTACCCAACAAAATATTCTCCTTAACCGTATCAGAAAAAAGAATATTATCTTGTTGTACTAAGCCTATTTGATTCCTTAAACTACCAGTTAGGAAATCTTTAACATTATGATGATCGATAAGTATTTCACCTTGAGTAACATCATAAAATCTTGGTATAAGATTAATCAAAGTAGATTTTCCACCACCACTCATACCTACAAATGCTACAGTTTCGCCTTTGTTAATTGTTAAATTAATATCGTGTAATACTTCTTTTTCATTTTCATTATATTTGAAACTCACATGTTTTAAATCAATTTGACCCTTACTGATTTTAATTGGCTGTGCTCCAATGCCATTTTTGATGTCGTAATCCTCATCCATTAACTGAAATACTCTGTCCATAGATGCAAAACTTTGTGTAAGTGTAGTAAATGAAGATACTAGTCTTCTAAGTGGTCCAAATAATTGTTCTAGATAACCGACAAATGCTGCTAGAGTTCCGACAGTAATCGATCCTGTAATTGCCAAATATGAACCCACGCCAATCACAATTATTGGGCCTAAATCTGTAACAGTATTAATAGCAGCAAAAGAATATGCGTTCCATCTTGTATGTTGGAAGGCTCGTTGTAAAAAATTCTTGTTATGGTTATCAAAATTTTTAGCTTCATTGTCTTCAATAGCAAAACTTTTAATAACAGACATTCCTTGAACCCGCTCATGTAAGAAACCTTGTACTTCTGCTAGAGCTTGTGAGCGCACACGTGTAAGTTTTCGTAATCTTCCAAAGAAAAAATAAACAGTTAAAATATAAAATGGAAAAATAAAAATTGCAGCAAACGTCAATTTTACATCAAGGAAGAACATAATAGAAAGTGCGATAATAATCGTTATACAGTCAAGCCAGATATTCATCAATCCAGTAAGAATAAAGTCTTTTGTTTGTTCGACATCATTAATCACTCTTGAAATGACTTGACCGACTTGATTATTTGCATAAAAGCGAACACTTAGTGCTTGCAAGTGATTATACAATTGTTTACGAATATCATATAGTATTTTATTACTTGTCCATTGAGCTAAATATTGTCTAATAAACTCAATCGGCGGGCGAACAATTAAGAAAATAAATAATGCAATTCCTATTGCTACACCAAGGTGACTAAATTTTTCTTGATTTGTAAGCGAATGATTATTAATCACGCCATCTATAGCATATTTAATCAATAAAGGTATGAGCATGGGAATACCGAATTTAATAATCCCTACTATAATTGTTGCAATAATACGATATCTATAAGGTTTTACAAACTTTAAATATCGTTTTATCATGCGCCTTCCCTCCTAATAATTTGAAAATGAAGAGAGGTTGGCACATTGCATTTGTATACACTTTAAAAATAAAAGATACAAATGTTAATGTCTCAACCTCTAATACACGAAGACACTCTATTAGATATTAAGTTAGAAAGATGAACTAACAAATTACCGTTGTTGTTACACTTCATTTATGAATTTTTATAGATTACTTTTACAATATAAAATATTTTATTCTTATTTACATCTATTTTGCTTAATAATCTCTAATTTTTTTATAACGTTCTTTCCATACCTTTATAAAGTCAGGAGCAAAAGGCCCCTTTTTTTGTTCTATCCATTGTTGTAAAATATCAACATTTCTTCTTAAAATAATATCGATATCGTGTGGATAATTCATTTGGTTCATATGTTGCTCGTACTCATCTTCATCAAGTAAATGATATTTTCCGTTCGGATAAACTTTGATATCTAAATCATAATCAATATATTTTAACGCTTCTTCGTCACATGCAAAAGGCGAAGATAAATTACAATAATAATAAATACCATCTTCTCTAAACATACAAATAACATTAAACCAATATTCAGAATGAAAGTACACAATTGCTGGTTCTCGAGTAATCCATGTACGCCCATCACTTTCAGTTACTAAAGTGTGATCATTACCACCAATAATCACATGTTCCGTTCCCTTTAAAATTGTGGTTTCTGACCAGACACGATGAATATTACCATCATGTTTATAACTTTGAATCTTAATGTTTTCTCCTTCTTTAGGTATGGATTCCTTTACCATACTCCACACCACCTTTATCGTATTTAACCATTTAGATTATATCATATTTTAATATGCTTGATTAACCTATCATTTATAAGTGGCATTTGAGATTGATGTTTATAAATTAACCTTCAATAAACTTATATATTTTATCCATTGGTACGGGAAATGTATACTGCTCCCTATCATCTAAATTAAACCACGTCATTTGTTTAGGTAAATCATTTTCCTTTATATTAAGAGGTGCTGTAACATTGTATACTTTAATTTCCCATGTAAGATGGGTAAATTGATGCTTTAATTTAAATACTGGTTCGTTAATTGTTTCGATACTTTTTCCTAAATCATCAGATATCACATCGTTTGCATTTGTTTGTTCTCTCATTGGAAATTGCCACATACCATTAAGAAGTTTTTCTTTACGCTTTTCAAGTAAATATTGACCATTATCATTACGAATAAGAAAAACTTTTTGCTCAATGGTTTTCTTATTTAAACTTTTGGTTTTTACTGGTAATTCTTGTGTAGTCCCCATATGAAATGCCTCACAGTGTTCTTGAATAGGACAAAACAAACACAATGGTGATTTTGGCGTACATACTAACGCCCCTAGCTCCATCATTGCTTGATTAAATGTTCCCGCATCCTTCAACACATACGGGTGTAATTCTTGTTCGAATGCTTTTCGAGTGGACTGTAACTTTATATCACGATAGTCATTGTTTAATCGTGACCATACTCTAAAAACATTACCATCGACAGTTGCTAAAGGATGATTGAAAGCTATACTCATGACCGCCGCCTGAGTATATGGACCCACACCTTTTAACTTTTTAAATGATTCAGGATCGTATGGTACCTCACCATCATAATTATTATTAACTTCTTTTACGGCAGTATGGAAATTACGCGCTCTGCTATAATAGCCCAACCCTTCCCAATACTTCAGCACTTCATCTTCATTAGCTTCGCTCAACGACTGTATTGTAGGGAACCTATGTATAAATCTATAGTAGTAATCGATAACAGTGTTTACTTGCGTCTGTTGTAACATCACTTCACTTAGCCATATATAATAAGGATTAGTCGTTTCTCTCCAAGGCATATCTCTTTGATTTTTATGAAACCAATCTTCAATATCTTTTTTAAAAGAATTTTCTAGATACATAAAACCTTTCCTCTCTATTAGCTTCATAAGAATGTATTGTTAAAAGCATTCTTAAGTTCAACTTTAACATGACTCTATAATACATTACTTTGTATATGTTTATTTAAAGTAAGTTAATTTTGTTATTTCAACTTTTAGATTATAATATATATTAAATAAAGATGAAAAGAGTGAGCATTTATGGACACAGCCACACATATCGTTATGGGTGTGGGTCTTACAGCTTTAGCAACGCAAGATCCAGTTATGGCAGAATCATTTGCTGCTACTGCGACGACTTTAATCGCAGGTTCTTTAATACCAGACGGTGATACTGTATTGAAATTAAAGGATAATGCGACATATATTTCACATCACAGAGGAATCACACATTCATTACCTTTTACAATATTATGGCCTATATTAATTACATTTTTTATATTTGTAATATTTAGCCAAACGAATCCTTTACATGTATGGTTATGGGCACAACTAGCAGTGTTTTTACATGTCTTTGTAGATATTTTTAATTCTTATGGTACACAAGCATTACGTCCCATAACTAACAAATGGATTCAATTAAGCGTGATTAATACCTTTGATCCGATAATATTCATTATTTTAAGTACCGGTGTCTTATTGTGGATATTAGGTATTCACCCGTATATTGTTTTCTTTCCAATTATATTAATTCTCATAGGCTATTATATTGTAAGATTTAAGATGCAAGCAGCAATTAGAAAACAAGCACTCCAAAAAATTGAGCAATCGCATACACCAGTAAAAGTATTCGTAGCTCCAACAATAAAATTTCATGTATGGCGGGTCGCAATACAAACAGATAAGCATGATTATGTTGGTGTTTCCAAATGGAAAAATGTAGATTTCACTGATAAAGTTAAACGCCAGTCTATGACTCCTGATTCGATATTATGGAAAGTTAAAGGTAATAAAGATATATATACATTTTTAAACTTTTCTTCAATTTACCGTTGGCAAACTACACCATTAGATGATGGCACAACAGAAATTCGACTTATGGATTTACGATACTTAAATAAAGGTCGTTATTCTTTTGTAGCTATTGCACATTTAACACTTGAAAATGAAATTGATCACTCTTATATTGGGTGGGTATTTAGCGAAGATAAATTACAACGTAAATTATTTTCATAATATATTTGATTGTTACAAAATTCATATTAACTACGATGCTAACATTGGAGAAAACTTGATATAAAAGAATTTCAGTTTAGCCATCGACCGCCTATAAATTAAGAATGCCTCAGACTTTGATTGATGTCTGAGGCATTCTTAATTTAATAAAAGATTGTACTATTGTAATAACTTTATTGAACTATTTACTTATCTAATTTTACGTTTAAACATTCCTTTTCTTTATTCTTTTTTGAATAATTCTTTTGGTTAGATTGGTTTTGATATTTATCAAATGCTATGTGACGCACAAGCGCATAATTAATCACACAGATGATTCCAATTAAAATAATAATATATAAATGATAAGGTAAATTGCTCATGCTGATTGTACCAAATACTATAGCTTGCGAACTACCATTTACGAAATAATACAGAGGATTTAACATCATAATATGATTAACCACATTTAAATTTGTATTAGGGATGTATGTAATTGGAACCATAAAGAAGCTGATAGCACTTACTATAATAAATATCAGTTTTACATGTTTAATTGCATAACTCAGCAAGCCCAATATTATCGAAGTCACACTGATAAAAATTGCTAAAATTACTAAATAATATAAAAATGAAAGTATTGATGCTTCAAAATTCACAGGCTTAAGAATAATAATAACTATCCCCAGAATAAGTATTGTTATTAAACCTAACATCGCTATAACTATAGTAGGTGTAACTGCAGATATATGAAATGACTTCATGACAACGAAATCTCTGATATAGTACTTATAAGCTATATAAATAGATTGTATAATAATGCTGAATATGATGAATGATGAAATTCTGAATAACCAACGCACTTGAACAATATCGGTAGTATGGTTGAAATTAAAAAATCCCTCTAATGCTAGAATAATTACTAGTCCTATAATTAGGCTAATTGCAAACCACTTCCATGTTTGCTTAAGCCTTTGAGTACAAAAACTAAAAAGATGTGGTAAGTTTTTAATATATACAATTAAATTATCTATCATTTTCACACCTACAATTCAATATAAATCCATTTTTCTTCTTTCATATCAGCGATAAAATAACCGCTTCCACTTTTTGTAATCCATACATCTTTCGTGATATTAAATGTTTTTTTCAATTCCGTTTTATTTGTCATTGGAATAACAAATCCAGACAGTTTATCATTATCACCAAATATCATTTTTATAGGTTGTTGCGTGATCGGTACAACATACTTTTTATCTTTATCAGGTCTAAGCGTTTCTGTTACTTTATCATGTTTTTGATGTAAGTGACTGTTAAAGTACTCTACGTAAGTACTATAATTTGATTTTATATAAGGTGACAATTTCTTAAAAGTATGAGATTCGTATAACCCAGCTGGATTGAAATAAAACACTTGATTTTTACTAACACTATATCTCCTTTGATTCATTTCGACCCGATATCTTTTGTTATTTTCTCCAGTAATTGTAATTAAACTATACTTAGGTACTTTTAAATCTTTAGACCCGTTTAAAGTAACTGATCCATCTAATGCTAATCCATATGCAAGTTTTTCTTCGTAAGTATCTTTATTCTGATTCTGTATGGATGCTTGGGTATTAATGTTCCCTAGTTTGACCATACCTAAGTTGTTAAAGAAAAGTACGCTCATTAAAACAAGCCCAATCAAAAAGCTGACAAATAAGGTCCAAAATCTCACTAGAAATCTTGGTGGCTTAGCATGATTATAACGTTCTATTCTTTTAAAATTATAAGTCATTTCAGGAATACGAGAGCGATTCTGCTTCCAATCATAATCAAAGTTCTCAATTTCCATTTCTGATTTTAAACTAGTACGATCTTTTTCATGTTCTCTAAAAGTTGGTAATACCTGATTTAGAGAACCTTCCTTGCGTATCTGGCCGTGTGATACCCATGTTATGTAGTTACTTGTTTTGCTTATCTTTTCTACATCATTATCAATTAAGACTAGTGTTTTATTAGCCTCAATATAATCTTTTGATAAAACTGTAGCTCTTTCTATAAATGTTTCATCTAAATGTGATAAAACATGATTTAAAATGATAATATCGTTTTTTGAAGAACGTGCAATACTAAGTAAAAGTTGTGCGTATGATTTTTCGCTTAAATTAGAAACCTTTTCTTCTATGTAATCACCTAAATGTGCCCATTGAATAATTTGTTCAACTTTATGCTCAGTTACTTCATAAGGAAAAAGTTGTACGAGTTCGCTCACATATTGGCTCACAGTTAAATTATTAATCTTTCGATCATCAATATCACCGAAATATAAGTTTTTAGTTCGGACGACCTTACCTTTATCAGGTTTCACTGAACCACTTAAAATTCTACCAATCAAAGTTTTAGAAGATCCAGGTTCTCCGATTATACCTAATGCTTCACCTTGATATATATGCAAAGAAATATTATTTAGGTTGATGTCCTCAGCATCATAACCTAATGGTCGATACCATTTTTTTGAATTATGATTTCTATAGTAATGTGTTACCTTGAGTAATTTTAAAACTATTGAGCTTCCCATCAATTATACATCCTTCTAAAATTTTAATAATGCTAATGGTAGACCTTCCTCAGGTTCACTACTGTTTATTCTAAATCCCCATGCAAATACACCCTTGAGTCGTTCTACTTTAAAGTACTGTTTACTACCATCATTGAGTTTATAGATTTTTCCAGGTTCAATTTTATTGCGATCCACAAGATAGCTTTCTGCTATAATCACTTTGCTTTGATAAACATCATATTCATTCATAATGCCATTCATCTCTGCTTTACGCATTTTTTCTTTAAATAATTGTATTTCATGTCTTAGTTCTTGCTCGGACATTTCACTCATTTTCTTTTTATTCATTAGATATACCGCTTTCTTCTAATTTAGATTTAATTTTATCATAATTATAGCCTTTTCTCATGAGTGCCTCTATGGTTTTAATAACACTTTTATCACTGTCATATTTTCTACAATTTTTATTATAGACTTTCTCTAAATCACGTTGCAATAAATGGTCTAATGTTTCTTCGTCTTGAGAAAAATCTATTTCATTCATAACTAGTTGAATTGTTTCAAACTTATATCCTTTTTGGAGAAGTGACTGTGTTACTTTTTGCTTTACCTTTGCTTCAGGACCCTTTTTAGACTTCATCACTTTTTCAGCAACTTTGATGACGTCATCTAATGGTTGTTGTTGTTCATATGCTTCGACATATTTTTCAATAATCGTAACTTCAATACCTAATTGATAGAGTTTTTGTCTATATATTTCTGGTCCTTTATCTGTAGTGTGTATCATGGTGTTTTTTAAACTTTCTGCGTAGTCTTCATGATCAATAAATTTTTCCTTATAGCAATAGTCAATGACATCTTGAATAGCATTACTTTGAATATCGTTTTTTTCTAAATACTGTATAACTTCTCTTTCAGTACGTTTCTTATAAGACAAGTATTGAATTGCAAGATTAACACCTCGACGGTAGTGATCATATTCTTGAATATTCTGCATATCTGACGGTTCAAGTATTTGATCTTTTTTTAAGTTAAATTTAACTAATGTATCAATATCTATCCCCATTTCAAATTCTCCATCTAAAAAGAGATTAAAGCGTTCTTTATTCTTTTTTTGTACTTCTATTTTAGTTACCTTTGGCATTTTACTATCCCTACTTCTATATTCAAACGTTTTTCTTACATATATTATGACACATCATTAGATGTTTCATAAAAGACTTTGAATTTTATATCCCTACTTTATGCACTAAAAAAGGAGTAAAACAGATTTCATCCTGTCCTACTCCTTTAAATTTATTTAGCTATCGACTCAATATGTTTTAAAAGATTGATATAATATCATACATAAATGGTTAATAAAATATTGCTTCTATAAACTAATCCCATTATATTCATTCCATTTTTATTTGTTTAGTCGTTTAATTTCCAAGTTGAGACATAGCTTCTTGATATTGTGATTCACTAATAAAATTTTGTTGTTTCATTTTCTCTAAATTGGTTTTAACTCTATTGATGTAATTATTCGACATATCATTTACATCATACACACTTGGTGCATTTACTTTGCTTGCTAATATAGCACTTTGTAACACACTAATCTGACTCATATTTGAATTGTTTTTATCGACCGTTACACCAAAATAATGATTTGCAGCACCTTCTACAGTATATTGATTATCACCATAATAAATATTATTCATATAGAAACTTAAAATCTGATTTTTACTGTATTGCTTTTCAACTTTACGCGCTACAAACAATTCTTTGATTTTTCTTGTAAAGGATCGTTCATTATCGTAATAATAATTCTTTACAACTTGTTGCGTAATTGTACTTCCACCTTGCACATCTCTATCGCTAATAGTTGAAAACAATGCCCTTGTCGTTCCTTTTATATCAAAGCCATGATGTTTATAGAAACGCTCATCCTCCATTGAAATAAATGCGCCTTTTACATAGTTAGGCATATTTTCGGTAGCAACAAAATCGCTTTTATTTTCAATTGATTTTAAATCATCTACATTTGCTCTTGAAGAAATAAAGTACATGACACCAAAAAATATAATCAATAAAATTAATATAGTGATAATTGCTTTTAAGAAAATTCTTTTACTTTTTTTCTTTTTCGGTGGTTTCCCTATTGGTTGATAATATGTATTGTAATGAGGTCGTTGAGACTCATAACGTTGTTCAATATAATCATCCGTATATTTATCGCTTCTTTTCATGGGTTTTCTCCTTTTCTCAAACTCACCCTTTTAAAGTGAGTTTACCAATTGTTTAACCGTTTAGCTATAGTAAAGTTAAAAAATCAGTCCCAAGGTGTAGCAATAGTTCTAAGACTTAAGTACAGTCAAAAGTACAAATTATTCATTTAAACTCAAGTTGTCATTTCCAAGATATCATTTACCTATCAAAATTCAGTTTTTTATCATTTATTTAATGCCATAAAAAAGACTGTTGAAAAAGTCAAAAACTTTAACAACAGTCTTAATCAATAATTTAAAATCAAAATAATGAGTGCAGATTAGCTCATTATAAATACAATTTATGCTTCTAATTTTTTAACAATTTCTCTATTGAAGTCATCTAAATCATCAGGTACACGACTTGTTACAATGTTGTTGTCTACCACTACTGATTCATCTACAACATTCGCACCAGCATTTGATAAATCTTTGCGTACGTTAATAACACCCGTGATTGTACGTCCTTTTAAATCGTCAGTATCAACTAATACTAATGGTCCGTGACAAATTGCAAATGTTGGAACATCATTTTTAGTGAAATACTTAGCAAAAGTACCATAGCGACCTTCTTCATCACCACGTAAGTGGTCAGGTGAAAATCCACCAGGAATTAATAATGCATCATAATTTTCTGGTTTAGCATCAGCAATGCTAACATCTACAGTGACTTTCTCACCGTGTTTACCAACAACTTCATGGTTAGCTGTATCACCAATCACTTCTGTTTCAAATCCAGCATTTTCTAATGCTTCTTTAGGACTTGTTAATTCTATATCTTCAAATTCATCTGCTAGAATAATTGCTACTTTTTTTGCCATAATGTGACATCACCTTTCATTCATCTGTTTTTGAATCTAGATATAATATAGACAAAAAATTAGGGAGTTAAACATCTATTGCTAAATTTTTCAAATTAAAAAAGAGCTAAACTTATTAGTATTATTTACATTGTCATTCTCCAACCCCAACTTGCTTTGTCTGTTGAATTTCTCGCTGAAATTCTCTTTGTTGGGGCCTCAATACTAAAATATATGGAAACTTTTATGTATTAATTATTCAGTGGCTATACGTTAAGAAAGTCTAGGATTGTTATTGATGTCCTAGACTTTCTAAATAATTATTTTGAAACTTGTTTCACTTTTTCTTCCAACTGATCAAGTAAACCAATCCACTCATCAATATCTTCTACACGTACCTCATCCGGATTTACATGATCAATGTCTTCAATAAATTTGTTTAATCGTGTTTTAATTTGATCAATCGTTTGCTGTTCACTCATTAAATATTGGAACTCCTTTTTACTTGTATTTACTACGATAATATTATCCTAACAGAATTTGACAAAAAGCGATATAATCATAATAATATTCATTGTACATTTTGCACATAATCAAAACAAAGTAGATGGAAATTTTTTAATTTTAGGAGTAATAAATTATGATAATATCAAACAAATCCCCTATTTCTATCAACAATGATCCATGGGAAGCATATAATGATATTTTAGAACATAACCAATTAACATTAAGTAATATAGAATTTACAACTACAAATTTATGTAATATGCGTTGCAGTCATTGTGCAGTTGGTTACACTTTACAAACTAAAGATCCTGATCCTCTTCCGATGGATATCATCTATCGACGTTTGGACGAGATACCTAACTTAAGAACATTGTCTATTACAGGTGGAGAACCAATGTTTTCCAAAAAATCAATCAAAAACGTCGTTAAGCCTCTACTTAAGTATGCCAAACATCGTGGTATTTATGTTCAAATGAATTCAAATTTAACTTTACCTCAAGACCGGTATTTAGATATTGCAGAATACATAGATGTTATGCATATTTCACATAATTGGGGAACCATTCAAGAGTTTACTGATGTTGGCTTTGGTGCAATGAGAAAACAACCTCCTCTAAAAGCCAAGTTGAAATTATATGAGCAAATGCTTGAAAATTCCAGCACTTTATCAGACCAAGGCATGTTCGTATCGGCAGAAACAATGCTTAATCAAAGCACAGTCCCTTATCTAAGTAAAATACATAACGAAGTGGTAAATGACATGAAATGTAGCCGTCATGAGATTCACCCAATGTATCCATCTGATTTTGCTAGCCAATTAAATGTATTATCTCTTAAAGAAATGAAAGAAGCTATTCATCATTTGTTAGATATACGTGATGAAAACACATGGATGTTGTTTGGTACTCTACCTATCTATCCATGTTTAAATGATGAATATGATCAACATTTATTGCAACGTTTAAGAAAATCGAAGAATGTTACAATGAGAAATGACCCTGATGGTCGTAGCCGTTTGAATGTTAATGTATTTACTGGCGATGTTATTGTGACTGATTTTGGTGATGAAAATGGTACAATATCTAATATACAAAAGGATAAATTGACAGATGTATTCAACCAGTGGTTAAATACTGACCTTGCACAATCTTTAAATTGTCATTGTGCAGAATATCAATGTCTAGGTCCGAATGTTTTAGTTAAAAATATGTATTACCCAAATACTGATTTCAAGAAAAAAGAACAAATCATGCATCAACATCAAATATTTTCATAACAAAATTTTAGTATAAACAAACAGTAACCACCCTATGTTGTTTTCAACATTCATAGGGTGGTTACTGTTTTAATAAAAAGAAAAACTTTATTGTTAAAATTATATTATCTTATTATTTACATTAATTACTAAATTCTTACTTTTCGATATGTCTAACTCTAGATAAATATTCAATTGTATCTATACTTTCTTTACGACGTTCTTTACGTCTAGCAACACGTTGTGGCGCAGTTTCATGGAACCATTTTTCTACAGATGTTTCAGGTTCAACATCAGGTACTGATGTTGGTTTTCCATCACTATCCAATGCTACAAAAGTTAAAAAACTTAAAGCGGCCAAGTGGCGCTCGTTTTTATAAACATCATCAATAACAATTTGAACACATATCTCCATCGAACTTGTTCCTGCATAAGAAACCATTGCTTCATATGATAAAATATCTCCAGTTGTAATAGGTCTTAAAAAGTCAACAGAATCTGTTGATGCAGTAACAACTGGGTTGCCAGCGTGCTTCATAGCAGTAATAGCAGCTATTTCATCAATATTTGCCATTAAAGTTCCACCGAACATTGTGTGATGATGATTGGTATCTTGTGGATATACCTGTCTTGTTTTGATGCATTTAGCATCTGACATTTTTTTGCTTTTTCTATTTGTGTTAGCCATAAATCATAATCTCCCCAATTTATAATATTTAAACAAACTCCCAATTCATTTCAATAATTGATTGTTTATTTCACTTATACTATTTAGCCCAATTTCCATTTTTAAAAACTAATTCTTTTGTTTCATCTTGCAATATCCCATAAATTGTTAAATCAGGACTACCAATCATGAAATCTTCATGAATATTGGAATCATTGAGTCCATTTGCAATTTTTTCTTCTGTAGTCATTTCAGTACCACCTTTGATATTAAAACTATAAGCTGACCCTATAGCTAGGTGGCATGATGCATTTTCATCAAAAAGAGTGTTATAGAATATTGTGCGTCGATTTGATATTGGTGAATCATCGGGCACTAGTGCTACTTCACCTAATCTACAAGCACCTTCATCAGTTGCAATTAAATCTTTAAGTAATTTCTCACCTTTTTCTGCTTTGACATCAATTATCACACCATCTTTAAAAGTCAATGTAAACCCGTCTATAATGTTACCATTAAGATTTAAAGGTAATTTATTGGTTACATATCCATTAACATTGTTTCTATCTGGAGCTGTAAAAACTTCTTCTGTAGGGATATTAGCAATGAAAGGTTGACCGTCCCCATTTACATAACTTGTTGCATCTTCCCATATGTGTCCTTTAGGTAACCCTACTATTAAATCCGTGCCTTCTGATATGTAATGTAAAGCTTGATAGTTTTTCTCTTGTAATCGTTTAGCATGAACACTTAAATCTTTAATGTGTTTTTCCCAATTTTCAATTGGATTTTGTCCATCTACACGAACAATATCAAATACTTCATCAATGAATTTAATATATGCTGATTCAACATCCAACTCTGGATAGACACGACGTGCCCAATCCCTAGTAGGGAACGCAGCCACTACCCATGGAAATTGGTTTTTTTGACTTGCTTCCATATATGGTTTAAATCCTTTTGAGTATACAGTTTGATACGCTTTTAACTTTTGCGCATCTATTCCATTTAATAGCTCTGGATCTTCAGCAATGAGCGCCAAGTTCGCTGCGCCACGATTAACATAATCCAGACGCTCTTCAATATCATATTGTTTGAGTTCTTGTTTTTCAAAGTGTTCAACTGATTCGTTTTCAAATTTTAATCTTTTTAATTTCGGGTCTGTGTAGCTCACTCGAACATCTTCTGCCCCTGCTTTATATGCTTCCTCGACGATTAAATGAGTTAATTCTAACGCTTCAACAGATGAACGTATAAAAACAGGTTGCTGTGGTTGTACATTCATTCCCACTCTTACTAATAATTCTGCATATTGTTTTAACTTATTATGATAATTCGTCATATTAATCCTCCATATCTTGTCTAAGCTGTCCTAAATGGTCAGCAATAGCCGTAACCTCACTAGGCGAGAATGAATCTTTAGACATTACGAATTCATATATTTCGCTTATGTCTTGATGAGGTGTTGATTTAAATTTTTCCGGATTAAGTAATGCTTGATTTACAATATTTAATTTTTGTCTTATATTAGAAATCATTTCTTCATTAGATAATGACATTTAATTCACCTCTTTAGTTCAATATTCTATCAAATTATCATAGTTTGTTAAACTTTGATAGAATTTGAGGTTAAGTACTTTCTTATTGTTTAGATAGTATATAAAATGGGCATATAAATACATAGTTTGGAGTGATACTAATGATACATGTAGCATTTGTATGTCTCGGTAATATATGTCGTTCTCCAATGGCTGAGGCTATCATGAGACAAAGACTACAAGAAAGAGGTATTTCAGATATAAAAGTTCATTCTAGAGGAACAGGACGTTGGAATTTAGGCGAACCTCCACATAACGGAACACAAAAAATTCTACAGAAGTACCATATTCCTTATGATGGTATGGTGAGTGAACTTTTCGAACCTGATGATGATTTTGACTATATTATTGCTATGGACCAAAGTAACGTAGACAATATCAAACAAATCAATCCAAATTTACAAGGACAATTGTTCAAATTGCTAGAATTTAGTAACATGGAAGAGAGTGATGTACCAGATCCATACTACACAAATAATTTTGAAGGTGTTTTCGAGATGGTGCAATCATCTTGTGATAATTTAATAGACTACATCGTAAAAGATGCAAATTTGAAAGAGAGGTAATTCAACTATGGAAAATAAATTAGTACCTGGTATTTTAATTGGTGCCGTAATTGGTGGCGCGGCTGCTCTTGCTGATAAATCTACACGTCATTCTTTAAAACAATCATTCAAAGACATCAAAGAAGGAAATCGTACACGTAAACCTTCAAAAATAAGTAGCATCAAAGATGAAGTAATGTATTGGAAAGATACATTAGATGAAATACGTCGTAATAATCCTGAATTAGAACGTTCTATTAAAGATGCCAAAGAAACTTTTGTAAATCGTAAAAATCAACGCTTAGGTAAATAAACTTTCAAATGCGTAGCATTTTCAGAGAAAGTAGGACATCAATTGGAAAATGTACGCATATAAGTTTATGATATTTAATAACTATGAAGTGGAACGGAATTCATTTTAGATGGATTCTGCTCCACTCTTTTTATCTTTATTGATTATAAACTTTACAATAATTGTTAAATTTTGACTCGCACTTGTTTAATACTTTAACTCATGTTAAAAACTATAAATCAATATTTAAAAACTATTGCCTTTCTATTTAATTTAGGCCAAAATAATCATTGAGTGTTAAAAATACATTACTTTTTAAAGGGTATTGGATTTATCATATATAAATAAAACCATATTTGTTTTACTATACCGCAAATACGGGAATATCAATTTTAAAAGTAAAACATAAAAAGCAAAGGAGATTGTTATGTCAAAAAAAGAGAAAACAACTTCTAAATATCTTAATTCAATAGAAGATAAAGAGCATAAAAAGAATAAAAAAATAGAAGTTGACCGTACATATATAGAACCTCAAGAATTCCAATCTAAGAAACCTAAAAAAAAGAATCAAGTATTTTTTGTTTCCCGGCTGAATAAACCAGCAAAATACACCGAAAACTCTAATTTCTTTTCTTACCTGATTTATAGGATAGGTAAAGATGACGCTGCAGGTTTAGCAGCACAGATGACATATCATTTTGTATTAGCACTTTTCCCAATGCTAATTTTTTTACTTACGCTACTTGGTCAATTTATCACGATTGATGCTAATCAGATTAATCAAAAAGTAAGTCAATATGTCCCTGATCAAGAAACAGCTAGCATCGTTGGTGGAATTGTTAAAGATATCTCTGACACTGCCAGTGGAGGTATTTTGTCAGTTGGGTTAATTTTAGCTATTTGGTCAGCATCAAATGGAATGTCCGCTATTATTAACTCATTTAATGTTGCTTATGACGTTGAGGATTCTCGAAACGGTGTAGTAGTTAAATTATTAAGTATTCTATATACACTTGTTTTAGGTGCAGTATTTGTTGTTGCTGTAGTACTTATAACACTAGGTCCAGTCATTAATAAATTTTTATTTGGACCACTAGGTATTGATAATCAAATTGAATGGATTTTTAATTTAGTACGAATTGTTATTCCATTGATTATTATTTTCATCATATTTACTGTACTTTATTCAGTTGCACCTAATGTTAAAACAAAATTACGTTCTGTTATTCCTGGCGCTATTTTCACTTCCATTATTTGGTTACTAGGGTCCTTTGCATTCGGTTACTATATTTCAAACTTTAGTAACTATTCGAAAACATACGGAAGTTTAGCTGGTATTATCATTTTATTCTTATGGTTGTATATCACAAGCTTTATTATTATTATCGGTGCTGAAATCAATGCAATTATTCACCAAAGAAAAGTCATAGCTGGTCACACGCCTGAAGAAGCCGCTATTAAACATGATGATAACAATGAAAATCACTATAACGAAAATACGACTTATGAATACTATGAAGATAGCAAAGATGTAGATATCTCTAATGAAGATGACACGTATAATATCAATCATCAATCTAAAGAAGAACATCACACAAGCGACTGATAATATTGAAAGGCGAAAGTATCGATAGATGTATCTTTACTTTCGCCTTTAATAATTTATTGAATTAAATTATGCTGGAACGCATATATTACTGCTTGTGTTCGATCTTGTACTTCTAATTTACTTAGTATGTTACTTACATGAGTTTTTACTGTTTTGATGGTGATATGAGAGGCGCTTGCAATCTCTTGGTTAGAGTATCCTTTAGCTATAAGTAATAGGATCTCCATTTCTCTTTCTGTCAACATTTCATAAAGCTCGGCACGTTTTTTCATACGATTGCGCATTTTTACTAACACTTCTGGTTCAAATACTGATTCACCTTCATACGTTTTACGCACAGCGTCAGCTATATCACTTGCACTTGTTGTCTTTAAAATATAACTATCTACTCCAGAATCAAGTGCACGATAAACTTCTTTATCCTCTATAAAGCTTGTTAACATGACTACTTTAATTTGAGGTAAATCTTTTTTTATTTCAGTAGTTGCTTCTACACCATCCATATCGTCCATAAGTAAATCCATTAATATTAAATCTGGTTTTAGCTCATGCGCTTTGGTGATAGCATCTTTACCAGAAGCACCCTCACCTACTACTTCTATATCTTCTTGAGTTGAAAGATAGCTTGAAATACCGATTCTTACCATTTCATGATCATCAACAAATAAAACTTTAATCGCCACTTGAATTCTCCTCCTTATTCAATGGTGCCTTAACTTCAATTCGTGTACCTGAATCAGGTAAAGATACAATATGAAACGTCGCACCAATTTCTAACGCTCGTTCTCGCATATTTTTCAAACCATAACTTTGTTCAAATTTTTCATCTACATTAAACCCTTTTCCATTATCTTGAATTCTTAGTAAAAGATAATCCTCTTGATTAAATAATTCCACAGTTACTTTTGTACCATTTGAATGTCTCAATGTATTTGAAATAGCTTCTTGTGTAATTCTGAACAAGTGATCTTCAATGCCTTTTGGCACTTCAAAATCTTGAATTTCATGCACAACTTTCATTGGTACTTTCTTTTGTAAATCGATGACTAAATCTTTAATTCCTTCACCTAAAGACTTATCTTTTAAACCTATCGGTCTTAAATGTAATAACAAAGCTCTCATTTCAAGTTGTGAGTCTTGAACCATTTTTTCAAGAATTGGTATCTGTTGATTTAAAGGTGGTTCTAATTTCGACTCTTTTATCGCCGATAGCATCATGCTCGCAGCAAATAATTGTTGACTAACAGAATCATGTAATTCCCTGGCAAGTCGTTGTCGCTCATCTTCGATAATCTTTTTGACTTTTACATCATTAATATTGTAGTTTTCATTAGTTAAATTTTGAGTCTTCATTCTAAGTCGATGTAATTCTTGATTTAATGGAACTAGTGTATGATAAATATCTATCGTTTCTGTATATAATTCGATATTTTGATCATTGATACCTACTGTTTGTCCTTCTATTGATCTTTCTATTTGTGAAATAATCCAATCATTTTGTTGATTAATTTTATAAGCTAAAACAGATCCAACTATAATACATAAAAGAACAATTAATAAATTTAAAAATAGAAAAACAGGTATTCCAAATATTTGTGTATAAAACATCCCCTGAAAAAAGATAATATTTACAAACACTTTATCAATAAATAAAAAAGCAATAAGCATACTATATACTAATATAAGCATTGAGCCTATAGCTCTTATGTAGTGATTCATCTGTAAATCACCTCTACGTCTCCAATGAATGATGAAACGTAAACATTAACAGTATAATTATCATCTTTCGTTTTTTCTTCAATTTGAACATGGTTATTCTCAATCTTATAAGATTTATCGTTCACATAAGCAGTGCCGTAGAAGAGAGTCGCATGTAAATTTATATTATAATTAAGAGGTACAACTACTTGTACTTTACCTAAAATATGACGCACAACTATGGTATTTGTTTCCTTAATATTTGCCGCTTTTGTCATATCAATGTGTATGTCTCCTATACCGTGTTGAATCTGTACGTCTTCCCATTTATATACATACACTGGTGTATGTTGTTCACCAAACCATTTTTGCTTAATAAAAATGGGTGATGTGATGTCTTCATCTGTAGCAATCACTTTTAATGGTTTAAACTTATAAACCAAATAACGTATGATGACTACAATTAAAAATATAAATAGAATAATAATCGTGTACTTATTAGACAAAAGTGTAAAAGCAATTAATAAGGTTCCTATCCAAAAAGATAGTAGTCCTCTTACTTTATGAAAATACACATACCCTACATATACAAGTACACATCCTAATAGGAGTACTAGTAAAAAGCCAATTTTTTCAAAAAATATATAGTAAAAATTAGCAATAATCATTAAAGCAGTAAAAATAATCAACATTTCAGTTGATATATATTTGCGTGTCATATTTCGCCACCTTTCTATGCTACAGCACTCATATGATATATAAAGTGGAATGCTTCTTCAGTAGTTATTTTCATTCTAGATTGTAAATTTATATCCGCTTCAATTCTCGCATAATAAGACTCAGCATCATTTAATTGTGATTTAATCATATCAATATCATTATCATGTATTTCCTCAGCACAATAGATTGCTTGATTGTTTACTAAATCTATATATTTATTTTCTAATGAGAGCGTGAGGGTGTCAATTAACTTCTTTAATTGTAATCTTTTTTCTCTTAAATAATTAATATAAGTATCAATATTTTTAATTTGCTTATCTAATGACATTTTATAGTCATTGATACTTTTTTTAGTAATTCGTTTTATAAATTGTTGTAAATATAAATCTAAAATATTCAATGATATCACCTCGTCACTGATTAAGCTTTATTATAAAACAATTCCGAAACCTAATGAAATAGGCTTCGGAACCATATATGCTTCATACTTTAGTCTGACGAGATATGAAAAAAGTAAATCATAATCTTAATTTCTAATTTGAATTACTAATATTTAATTAATCATCAATCTTAGTTGTAAGTAACGGACCATCTTTTGTAACTATAACCGTGTGTTCAATTTGAGCGACATAACTTTTATCTTTAGTTTCAAAAGCCCATTCATTTTTACCTTCAGTTACAAATGTAGCATGTGTTGATATGAATGGTTCTACTGCAATGACTTGCCCTTCTTTTAATAATGTTTTATCTTTAGGATCAAAATAATTCATGACATGATTAGGTGCCTCATGAAGTGATTGTCCAACACCATGTCCAGTTAAATTTTTAATCACAGTCAAGTCATTTTGGCGTGCAGTTGCATGAACAGCTTTTCCAATATTACTCAATTTTGTACCTGGTTTCACCTTTTTCATAGCATTTTCAAAAGCCATTGTGGCTACGTCACAAACCTTTTGTTTAAGTGGTTGATCTGATTTCCCTACAACAAATGAAATTCCAGTGTCAGCATAGTACCCATTTTTTAAAGCTGATACATCAATATTAACTAGGTCACCTTCATGAATTACTCGTTTACCAGGGATTCCATGCGCGACCTCTTCGTTAACACTAATGCAAGTTTGACCTGGGAAGTTTTCATCGTGAATAGGCGCTGATATCGCCCCATGCTCTTCAAATAAATCTTTGGCAATGTGATCTAATTCACGGGTAGTCACTCCAGGTTTAGTAGCTTCTTTCATAGTATCTCTGACTTTTGCACAAATGTAACCTATTTCTTTTAACGCTTGTAATTCTTCATCAGTTTTAACAATCATTTTATCCCGTTCCTTTATAAATTATATTACATCTTATTATAGCAAAAATTTTTTGATATACTAAATATGAATGTATAACGATTCGTAATAGTTAAATTAATTTTCAAAGAAAGAGAATTTGTCTAAAGTAAAGTCTTTTCGAATTTCCTTTTCTTAAGAGGAGTCAGTATGATATGAATGATAAATGGTATAGACATATAATTGGAGCGCGAACTATTAAAACTGGTTTGGCTACTTTTTTTACGTCTTTATTTTGTATGTTGTTAAACCTCACTCCAATTTTTGCCATACTTACTGCAATTGTTACAATTGAACCTACTGCTAAAGCATCATTAAAAAAGGGGTATAAAAGGTTGCCAGCAACAGTTATTGGTGCGTTATTTGCTGTTGTCTTTACATATGTCTTCGGTGATCAATCACCGTTAAGTTATGCTTTAAGTGCTACATTTACCATTCTGATATGCACTAAACTTAATTTACAGGTAGGAACAACTGTCGCAGTATTAACTTCCGTTGCAATGATTCCAGGTATACATGAAGCATATGTGTTCAATTTCTTTTCACGGTTACTTACAGCTCTTATAGGACTTGTTACAGCTGGATTAGTCAATTTTATCATCTTACCACCTAAGTATTATCATCAACTTGAAGAGCAATTAGCCCTTAGTGAGAAAAAAATGTATCGTTTATTTTATGAACGCTGTAATGAGTTATTATTAGGAAAATTCAGCTCGGAAAAGACTAGTAAAGAATTATCAAAATTAAATATTATTGCTCAAAAAGTTGAAACATTAATGAGTTATCAAAGGGATGAACTTCATTATCATAAAAATGAAGATAATTGGAAATTATTAAATCGCCTTACAAATCGCGCTTATAACAACCGTTTATTTATTTCACATTTATCTAACATTATTTATTTACCCAAACATACGTCTATTGCTTTTGATGCTAATGAGAAGATAGCATTGATTAATATTAGTAATAGTATTAATGGCATCATTCAAAAAGGAAGCTTTGCACGTCAAAAAAAATCTATTGCAACACTAAAGTCTTCTGTTAAACAGATGGATGAGTTTGACCAAAATCAAATGAAAAGTACACTCATATATGAAATTCTACTCATATACAAAATTTTAGATTCACGTTATGCAAAATAATATGACGTTAAAACTAATTACTTTATTACATATATATAAATTATTTCGTATGATAAAAAGCCGTAGAACAAAGTTTATCTACGGCTCTTTTGATACATAGAAATAGACGCATAAATCTCTTTAATACATTGAATTTGAATGTTTGGCTAACTATTCGTCTACACCTTCACCTATCGTCACGCTCGTAACAAATCCATGTGTCACTTTGTATTGTAATTTAATCATTTTACCGTGATAGACATATATACCGTCTTCTGGATATTGTGAATCATTGCTTGTATGTGGAATATGATTCAATCTCTCATTTGGGTATGCATCTTTCATACTTTCAAGTGATAGTGATTGATTATTAATACTGAAACGTACACTTATCGCTGTATGATTGCTTGTAGCTCTAATTTCTTGATCATAAACCTTTTTGTATTCAATATCATTAGTATCATCTTGCTGAATCTGATAACCATTAATATTTAAATGACCATTATCTAGGGAATTAATAAATTGAGGTTGAGTTAAAAATGTTGGATTTTCACCAGCCTCACCTTCTAAAGAAAAGCTATGAGATTGTTTGGTTTCGTTTGTTTGGTGATGCTTTTCTAAGTAAGTATGTGCTTGTGCGACATGTGAAAACGGAAAGGCTAACGTTAAAGCAGCTAGTGTCAATGACGTCAATTTAAAAATCTTCATATTTTCACTCCTATATTTATTGTATGGTTCAATTACAGTTTAACAATAAGTATATGTTTCAAAGTGTTTTTTTCATATGTAATAGAAATTAGCACCTGAGTGTCTATGTTTCAAGATTAATGAACATTAACGTTTCCTAAATGTATATCTAAAGGTGCTACGTATAAATATAGAAGACATTGTTTTTTCATCTCAACACATCCCACTTTCCACATTTTCTTTAGCGTTTTAGAAGGAAATGCTCATCACTTTGTTCATGACCTTTTGTTAATTAACCATCGGCATAAGTTATTTACAATTCAGTCATTAACTGCTAATACGTTAAAATGCCCCTAGAACATGCATTAATGTTCTAGAGGCATTAATATAATAAGTCTTTATACAAATAACTAATTATCGTCATGATTAACAATAATTATTAAAAATTAAGTTATATTGAGTTATTTTTTATTTTCTTTTGCACGTTTAATAAGAACTTGCTTAGCAGCTTCTTCCTCTGTGTTATCGATCTTCTTAGGCTCAAATAGTATCCCTTTTCTTTCACATGCTTTCTCAAGTAGATAATCAGTTATTTCATGATTTTTTGGTAAAATTGGGCCGTGAAGATAAGAACCTAATAGATTTTTATAGTGTATACCTTCTTTTCGATCGTTATCATTATTACCATAACCATACGTTACTCGGCCTAATGTTCCATACGGATGATATGTTCTACCACCATGATTTTCAAATCCAACAATCGTGCCAAAAGTATCACTCTCTATAATGATATCTCCAGTTAAGCGTTCTTTTTTAGACTCGGTATAGAAGTCAAGAACACCCAATCCTTCTAACTCGGTACCATCAGGAGTAATATACTTATGACCTAAAAATTGATAACCACCGCATATAGTTAACCCAGGCATACCATCTTCAATTGCATTTTTTAAAGAAGTTTTAATTTTACTTAATTCTTTCGTGGCAAGCGCTTGTTCCCTATCACTCCCACCACCAATGAAGAAAATATCACAATCATCAAATGTGACTCCCTCAGTCTCATTGATTTCTTTAACATTTATCTTAATATTTCTTTTTTTAGCTCTTTGTTTTAATGCCATGATATTACCAATATCACTGTATAAATTAAGCTTATCTGACATGAAATGATAAACCGTTAGTTCATTCATCTTACGATTGCCCTCCTTCAAATGAGCGATTAAGTTGTTCAAGCATTGGTGTTAATGATGTATAGTTTGGAATTGCTACCGTAAATGAACTGTATTTCATAGTTAATGCAGTCGCTTTGTAGATATCCTTTTCAACCTTAATAGGCACTTCAACTTCAGCAAGTTTGAGACGTAATTGTAGTTCCTCAGCACGTGTACCACTTACAATGATAGCTTCGATATCTTGGGTAGCTAGCTTTTCAAAGTCTGCATCGTATATCCATGAAATATCTCGACCATCTGCCGCGTTGTCATTAAGACTAATAACATAAATTTTTTTATCATCAATTTGCTCGCCTACTGATAGACTTGCATTCATTCCAGCTGGATTTTTTGCTAGATTAATCATAGCTTCCTTCTTATTTTTTGAAAAATACTGCATGCGACCATTATCAGACGTATATGTTTCAAATCCTTTGCGTATTGCATCATCATTTAATCCTAATTCTCTTAATACGGTATAGGCTGCTATTGCATTATAAGAATTAAAATCTCCTGCAATTTTCATATTAAACTCACTTTGGTTTATTATCATTTTTAAGAATGGTGAAGCATCAAATGATGACACTTCATATGTAGGTTCTTCTCGCTTAAATCCACATTCACAGTGATAATGTCCAATTTGATTATAATGTATATAGTCATATTGCAATAATCGTCCACAATTAGGACAATATTTACTTTCATTCATTGTACTTTGTTCAAAGTCATGCGCAAATTTTTTCATTCCGTAATACACAATGGAATGACTTGCAATTTTCAAGCGACTCACAAACGGATCATCTGCATTTAATAATAATTTTATCCCTTTGTTACTTATTGATTTTGCAATATTATCAACCATAATATCGATTTCACCAAATCGATCCATTTGATCTCTAAAGAAATTTGTAAACACCATCATAGAAGGTGTGACTTCGTTTAAAACACGTGGAATAGATCCTTCGTCTATTTCAATTATCGCAATATTAGTATTCTTAGAGCTTTGCATAATAAAAGCAGAAGTTATCCCTGCTGCCATATTTGCTCCTTCATTATTGTGAATAATGTTTATTTGATTTTTCTTTAATGTATGTCCAATTAAGTTAGATGTAGTCGTTTTACCATTAGTCCCACTTATAAAAACAATGTCATCTACTTGTTTAGCTAATTTTCTTAAAATATTATGATCCACACGTCTTGCAATCTGTCCCGGCAAGTCTGTACCCTTTTTACCTACAGCTATACTTGCTTTCCTTGCTAACTTAGCCATGTGGGTTGCAGTCCATTGTCTCATGCGTTTCCTCCTCCAATTTGCACTCGAGTAATTATAACACGTAAATGGTATAACAAAAAAGATTCTCAACTAAGATATGTTATTCATTAATCAAATTAGAATAATTATTAATAAGAACGACAATCACTATATCTAAATTAGAATAATTATTATTTGCTATTGAGAAAAGTTTTGTTATAATATAAAAGAATCTTATTTTTATTTATACGGGGTGATTGAAGATGTTAAGTAAAGAACTATTAGCAGCTTTAAATGAACAGATGAATCAAGAATATTTTGCAGCGCATGCATATATGGCAATGGCAGCATACTGTGACAAAGAATCTTATGACGGATTTGCAAATTTTTATATAGAACAAGCTAAAGAGGAACGTTTCCACGGTAAAAAAATCTATGACTATATCAATGATCGTGGCGAACATGCCATCTTTGATACAATTAAAGCTCCTAAAGTAGAATTTTCTTCTATTTTAGAAACATTTAAAGATAGTTTAGCTCAAGAACGTGATGTTACTCAACGTTTCTATAATCTATCAGAATTAGCTCGGAATGATAAAGATTATGCTACAATTTCATTTTTAAATTGGTTCTTAGATGAACAAGTTGAAGAAGAATCTACATTTGAAACTCATATAGATTACCTTACTCGTATTGGCGATGATTGTAATACACTTTACCTATATGAAAAAGAATTAGCAGCGCGTTCATTCAACGAACAATAAATACAACAACTTATTCCTAAATATTGTGTTATTTTCCCTTAAATCTCCTCAAAGATAAATGATTTAAGGGTTTTTTTATGCATAAATCATTTGTTCTAACCCGTTTTACTATCTATAAGATTGTTATTGTAATAAAATATTGACATTAAATACTAACATAACGAAAAATAATTGAAAGGAATGAAATAATGGTACAAAATGCATTTGTTGCACTGGACTTTGAAACTGCTAACAGTAAACGAACAAGTATTTGCTCTGTAGGTATGGTTAAAGTTATTGATAATCAAATAACAGAGTCATTTCATACCCTTGTGAATCCTTTTGACTACTTTACTGAAACAAATATTACTGTACATGGCATCCATCCCGAAGATGTGCAAGATGCTCCTGGATTCAAGCATGTCTATCCATATATGCTAAAATTTATTGATCAACTTCCTGTTGTTGCCCATAATGCTGCTTTTGATATGAATGTGTTACATCAAAGTTTAAAAAGTCATAATATAGATACACCTTCTTTGACATACTTTTGTTCATATCAATTAGCTAAACGAACAATTAATGCATATCGATATGGGCTAAAACATTTAATGAATCATTACCATTTAGATTTTCACGGTCATCATGATGCGTTAAATGATGCTAAAGCTTGTGCAATGATTACCTACCGCTTATTGAAACATTATGATGATCTTCAAAGCATGTTGAGTATATATGGAAAAAATCTCAAAGATAAAGGCTGATTGTCCACTTAACTTGTGTTCATCAGCCATTTAAATAAAATCATATATTGTTAAATTTTTAAAATCAGATTGCTCTAAACTCCCGACCGTTACACCTATTAATCGAATCGGAATCTCTGGATCTTTTAAGTCGTTATATAAAGTATAGGCAATATTATAGATATCAGTTTCAGTACGAATAGGATCTCTCAAACTTTTTTGCTTTGAGATTGTTTCATATTGATAGGTCTTTATTTTTACAGTGACTGTTTTACCTGATTTTTGAATTTTATTTAAACGTTCTGCTGTTTTTCCTGAAAGCTCTCTTATTTTTCTTAAAATAACATCATCATCGTTAACATCTGTAGAAAATGTCCTTTCAGTCCCAACAGATTTACGAACTCTACTCGCCTTTACTTCATTATGGTCTATACCTCGAGCTTTATTATACAAACCTCGTCCTCTTTTACCGAATAAACGTATTAATTCAAATTCATCTTTATTATATAAATCTTGACCTGTATATATATGATGTTGATGCATTTTTTTCTTCGAAGCTTTGCCTACCCCTGGAAAATCTCCAATATCTAATTGCATTAATATTTCATGTACATTATTGTAATCAATTACTGTCAAACCATTCGGCTTGTTCATACCACTCGCTAACTTTGCTAAAAACTTATTATAAGACACGCCAGCTGACGCAGTTAAACGTGTTACTTCGTATATATCTCTGCGAATATAATTTGCAATGGTTGATGCTGGTAAATCCGGTCTCACTAAATGTGTAATATCTAAATAAGCTTCATCTAAAGACATGGGTTCTACTAATTCTGTATAACTTCTGAATATTTTCATGATTTGACCAGATACCTCTCTATAAGTATCAAAACGGCTTGTTACATAATATCCATTGGGGCATAGCTTATGTGCTTGAGTCATAGGCATAGCAGAGTGAACACCATAAGCTCTTGCTTCGTATGATGCCGTAGAAACTACGCCTCGATGACTCGCTTTACCGCCAACGATGACAGGTTTTCCTTTTAGTTTAGGATTATCTCTCATTTCAACTTGAGCAAAAAAATAATCCATATCTATATGAATAATTCTTCTTTCAGTCATCGACTCACCTCACTATGTCTTCCAAATAATGGCTTTATATTATTATACGCCATCCTTTCTATGTTTACATGTATTGTGCACATGGTAATATTTGTATTGTTTATTTAATTAATGTAATAAAAAAAATAGGACTACAATTTTTAGAATAAATTCATAGTCCTATCCTTTTCTACATAAGTAGTTATGTGAATGTAGTTGCATATTTTAATGAGATTTTTTATTACAATTGAAACGAGATGAAAAATAAGAAATGAAATTTTTAAATCAATTATCAACTTTGATATATACGCTTGTCACTATAATTAGTGATTATTCATAATAGGTTTGAGTAGGCTTTTGATGATAAAGATACAAACCTTCTCCATAGGTTTGTATATATTTGAATTTGCTTTGTAATGCCAATGCTACTAAAAACACATCTATCATACAATAACTTGTATGTATACTAAACATAAAGATTAAAGATGAAAAGGAATATATTTGAATAAGTGCTAGTAAGGTCGCACTTATGATAACAAGTGGTGCTATCATGATAATTGTAAATTGCCACCGATGAAAACAAGTCTGAGAGAACTGTACAATAATTTTGTTTTTATCATATTTTAAAGATGGTTTTTCACCTTTAGAAAATATAATGAACAAAATACGATGAATAAACTCGTGCAAAATAACTAGTACTGCGAAACCTACAAATCCAAAAATAAGATTCATGACAAGATTTTGTTCAATGATATGCGTTGTTTGATAAGCCCATTTATAAGTAAATAGTATTGTAAATAGCGCCAATACAATTTGCAACAGAACAAATCGTTGGATTTGAAATTTGTTGCCTGATAAATCTATTTTATGCACATTCACCCCTCCAGTTCTCTATTTTCAAAAACAGTATACAATTTTTATTATAGCTAAAAAAGACCTTTTTCAATAAAGTAAGTTGCTTGTAATACAATCTTAACAATCACTTCAAAATAACAATGAATTGACTTCTATTAAATTCACTCTTCGTCTTTACGTACAAATAATGCTACAGTCTCAATATGAGTTGTTTGTGGGAACATATCAACTGGTGTAATTTCTACTAACTCGTATTGTTCAGCCAATATTTGCGCATCTCTTTGTTGCGTTGAAGGGTTACATGATATATAAACAATCCTTTTCGGATTTAATTTTAAAAGAGTAGTTAAGAAAGTTTCATCGCATCCTTTTCTAGGTGGATCTACCATGACTACGCCTGGTTTAATCCCTTGTGATTTCCATGTTAAGATAACATCTTCTGCTTTTCCACATTCGAAAGTCGTATTTTTAAGTTGGTTTTTAGTCGCATTGTCTTCCGCATCTTTTATGGCTTGCGGAACAACTTCTACACCATAAACATGTTTTGCTAGTGGTGCCATATATAGACCAATCGTTCCTATACCACAATACGTATCCAATACTATTTCTTTTCCTGTTAATTGAGCATAATTCAGAGCTTGCTGATAAAGTTTTTCAGTTTGTGATGAGTTAATTTGGTAAAATGATAAATCAGAAATATGATAAGTTACTTCACTTAATTGGTCTTCAATTTTATCTTTACCATATAAAGTCATTGATTGACGCCCCATTATAACATTAGAATGGCTATTGTTTATATTCTGTTTAATACTTGTTATATTTGGAAATTCTTTTTTTAGCTTGTTTACTAATAGTTCTGATTGTTTAAATGTTGCTCCATTTGTAACAAAGATAACCATCATTTCATCGGTATGATAACCAGTCCTTACTACTAAATGACGTATTAAACCTGTTTTTGTTTTTTCGTTATATATAGATATATTTAATTCATTGAGCCAGTACTTCACTCGATTCATTACTTCTTGATGTTGTCTATCTTGTATAAGACAACTATCCATATCTATAATGTCATGGCTACGTTGTCTATAGAATCCCATTATAACTTGATTCGAGTTACTTTGACCTACAGGAATTTGAGATTTATTACGGTATCGCCAGGGATTGACCATGCCAATAGTTTCCTTTATAACCGTATTCTCAAAAGGGCCTTTTCTATGAAAAAGATTAACTACTTGTTCTCTTTTCATATCCAATTGCGCTCTATATGTCATATGTTGTAATTGACAACCACCACACTTTGCATAATAAATACAAGGTGGTGTCACTCTATCATCACTTTCACTTATGACCTCTATCAATTTTCCTATAGCAAAATTCTTTTTCACTTTAATTAATTTAAATTTAATTTCTTCATCAATTAAAGCATTAGGAATAAAAATTGGATATCGATCAACTTTAACAACTCCGTGTCCCTCATGAGTTAAATCAATAACCTTTCCCGTTTTAACTTCGTTTTTCTTAATTGTTTCCAATTTTTTCCCTCCCACATACAAAAAGGTTAGGAATATAATGTGTGGCATTCCTAACCTTAAATTTGATGTCGTAATAATTTTATTGCTTATCAGGCGTAATATCAGTTATCGTATCATTTTCTAATAGTTCTTCGTTAAATACATCTTTAGGTGTAAAAATTTCTATGTGCTGTTCTAAATTAAGGAAATTTGCAGGTAATTTCCCACCGTATTCACCATCAACATTAAGTTGCATATCAGTAAATGATGAAATATTAATAGACTTCGCTTTAGCATAAATGACTTTAGGATGTTTTGTATGCTCACCTCGAGACGCTAGTGTCATAATATGACCCAATTCAGCAAGATTTGCTTTTTCTACAATAATTAACGTGAAATAACCGTCGTCAAGCTTCGCATCTGGAACTAATTTTTCAAAGCCAGCCATTGAATTCGTTAAACCTAAAAGGAATAGTAAAGCTTCTCCTTGGAAGATGTTATCATCATATTCGATACGTACATCTACTGCTTTCATTTGAGGTAACATTTCGAATCCTTTAATGTAATACGCGAACGGTCCTACAATTGATTTCAACTTACTTGGTGTTTCATAAGATACTTGTGTTAGTTTCCCCCCTGCAGCTAGGTTAATGAAATAACGATTATTCATCTTTCCAATATCTACCTTGGTTGTGTGACCATCAATGATTACATCAATCGCCCCCATTATATCGCTTGGTAAATGAAGTGCTCTTCCAAAGTCATTAACGGTGCCCATTGGTATTACACCTAATTTAGGCCGATTGGGTTGTTCGGCGATTCCGTTGACCACCTCATTTAACGTACCGTCACCTCCAGCTGCAATGAGTAAATCATATTCACTTTCTAGTGCTCTTTCAGCTTCAAAAGTAGCATCACCAATTTTTTCAGTTGCATATGCACTCGTTTCATAACCTGCCTTCTCAAGTTTAATCAGTGCATCTGGTAATACACGTTTAAAAAGTTCTTTTCCTGATGTTGGATTATATATAATTCTTGCACGTTTTCTCATAGTTAATCCCTCAAATTCATATACTCATTACTTATATTATATGATTTATACATCAGTTAAAAGTATTTATTTCCGATTTCTCTAAACTAATCGGTACTACAAAGATAAAATATATGTAATTTTAAACATTAAGAAACTTAATACTTAAACTTTTCAAAAGTAATAAAAGCTTCTAACAAAGTTCATATCCTTTGTTAGAAGCTTAAAGTATTATAATTTTCGAATTAACGGTTATCTAATTCTTGTTTTAATAGGCTATTAACTTTTTGTGGGTTAGCTTGACCTTTAGAAGCTTTCATAATTTGGCCCACTAAGAATCCCATAGCTTTACCTTTACCATTTTTATAATCTTCTATTGATTGTGGATTATTATCTAATGCATCTGTTACAAATTTAAGTAGTGTTGCTTCATCAGAAATTTGTACTAAACCTTTATCTTCCATAATTTGTTTAGCATCTCCACCATTTTCTGCTAGTTCTGGAAAAACTTTTTTAGCGATTTTACTACTCATTGTTCCGTCTTCTATTAATTTAATCATACCAGCTAAATTTTCAGGTGTTAGTTGCGTATCTTTTAATTCAACTTGATTTTTATTAAGATACTCGTTAACACCTCCCATTAACCAGTTGGAAGTAAGTTTAACATCTGCACCATGGTCAATTGCGCCTTCAAAGAAATCAGACATTTCTTTAGTTAATGTTAATACATGCGCATCATATTCTGGTAGTCCAAGATCATTTACGTATTTAGCTTTACGTTCATCTGGCAATTCTGGAATTGTTTCTCTTACACGTGCTTTCCAATCTTCATCTACATATAATGGTACAATATCTGGTTCAGGGAAATATCTATAATCATCTGAACCTTCTTTCACACGCATTAAAATTGTTTTACCAGTAGATTCATCAAATCGACGTGTTTCTTGACCAATCTCTCCACCATTTAATAATTCTTCTTCTTGACGTTTCTCTTCATATTCTAAACCTTTTTTAACGTAGTTAAATGAGTTAAGGTTTTTCAATTCAGTTTTTGTACCAAATTCCTTTTGACCATATGGACGAAGTGAAATATTAGCATCACAACGTAGGGATCCCTCTTCCATTTTACAATCAGATACACCTGTATATTGAATGATTGAACGTAGTTTTTCTAGATAAGCATATGCTTCTTTAGGTGAACGAATATCGGGTTCAGATACAATTTCAATTAATGGCGTACCTTGACGGTTTAAGTCTACTAGAGAATAACCATCTTTATGTGTTGATTTACCTGCATCTTCTTCCATATGAAGACGTGTAATACCGATACGTTTTGTTTCTCCATCAACTTCAATATCAATATAGCCATTTTCTCCAATAGGTTGATCAAACTGAGAAATTTGATATGCTTTTGGATTATCTGGATAGAAATAGTTTTTACGATCAAATTTTGAATTTGTAGCAATATCCATATTTAATGCCATTGAAGCTCTCATTGCCCAATCTACTGCACGTCTATTAACTACTGGTAATACACCTGGATAAGCTAAGTCGATAACATTTGTATTTGAATTTGGTTCAGCTCCAAAATGTGCGGGTGATGGAGAGAACATTTTTGAGTCCGTTTTTAACTCAACATGAACTTCAAGTCCGATTACTGTTTCAAAATGCATGATTTCCACTCCTTATAAATTTTCGTATGCGTCATGTAAGTTGTATTGTGTTTCAAATTGATAAGCGACACGATATAACGTTTTTTCGTCAAAAGGTTTACCAATTAATTGTAAACCAATTGGGCGTCCGTTTGATTGTCCACAAGGAACTGAAATACCAGGTAAACCGGCAAGATTAACTGGTGTAGTTAATAAGTCATTCGCATACATTGTTAAAGGATCATCAATTTCTTCGCCAATATTAAATGCTGTTGTAGGTGCTGTCGGTCCAATCACAACATCATAAGATTCAAATACTTTGTCAAAATCATTTTTAATTAACGTTCTAACTTTTTGAGATTTTTTATAGTATGCATCGTAATAACCTGAGCTTAAAGCAAAAGTACCTAAGAAGATACGTCTTTTGACTTCTTCACCAAAGCCTTCCGATCTAGACATTTTATATAATTCTTCTAACGATTGTGCTTCTTTAGAATGATATCCATATCTAATACCATCAAATCGCGCTAAATTTGCTGAAGCCTCTGATGACGCAATAACATAATATGATGGAATACCATATTTTGTATTTGGTAATGAGACTTCGTCAACTTCAGCACCAAGTGATTTTAACGTTTCAACCGCTTCTTTTACAGAAGTCTTAACTTCTTCACTTACACCCTCACCTAAATATTCTTTAGGTAATGCAATTTTAAGACCTTTAATATCTTCACCAATATCAGAAGTAAAATCTACATCATCAACAGGTGCGCTTGTAGAATCATTCGCATCTACACCGGAAATTGCCTCAAGTACTAATGCGTTATCTTTAACATTACGCGTGATTGGTCCAATTTGATCTAAAGAAGAAGCAAATGCAACTAAACCGAAACGTGATACACGGCCATAAGTTGGTTTCATACCAACAACACCACAATAAGATGCAGGTTGTCTAATAGAACCACCAGTGTCTGACCCTAAACTAAAAGGAACTAAACCTGCTGCAACCGCTGCTGCAGAACCACCTGAAGATCCTCCTGGTACTGCTGTGTGATCGAAAGGATTTAATGTTTTCTTAAAATATGAAGTCTCTGTAGAGCCACCCATTGCAAACTCATCCATGTTTAATTTACCAATTAAAACCGCGTTTTCATCATGTAGTTTGTTCATTACAGTTGATTCATAAATAGGTACAAATCCCTCTAACATTTTACTTGCACATGTAGTTTCTACATCTTTTGTGATGATATTATCTTTGATTCCCATAGGAATTCCAAATAGTTTACCATCCATTTGATCTTTAGCTTGTAATTCATCTAATTCTTCGGCTTTTTTTATTGCATTTTCTTTATCTAAAGCTAAGAATGACTTGATTGTTGGATCAGTTTCTTCAATAGCTGCGTATATATCTTTTACTACATCAGAAGGTTTAATTTCTTTATTTTTGATTAATTCAGTTAATTTTTCGATAGATTCAAAACGAATACTCATCTTAAGCGTCCTCCCCATTCATGATGGATGGCACTTTAAATTGACCATCTTCTGTTTCTTTCGCATTTTTCAATGCTAATTCTTGAGGAATGCCCTCGATTGCTTTATCGTCACGTAATACGTTTTGTAAATCTAATACGTGATAAGTTGGCTCAATACCTTCTGTATCGGCACTATCATTTTGTTTCGCAAAATCTAAAATACTTTCTAAAGTATTAGCCATTTCTTCTGTTTCTTCAGGAGAAATTTGAAGTCTAGCTAAATTAGCAATATGTTCAACTTCTTCACGTGTTACTTTAGTCATTAAATAAAAGCCTCCTTAATACTCATTCATCACCAAATTGTATCAAATTTCGAACCAAAAATCTAAATATTTATGAATAAGTTACTCAAAATAAACACTTGATATTAAGGTGTTTAATGAACTTTTACATAAGAATTCCCTTAATTATCATCTCTATGTTTTAAAATGATAGATGAATTAAAGTTTAATTCTAACAATAATTTTATACATATTTATGCAATAGATATTAATTAATTATAAGACACATCTAGAGTTAAAAACCTTTTATCAAAGACTTTTTATACTACTATTAAATTTTTTACTTTTCTGAACATTTAGTTACATTGTATAATGTTACATGTATCTTATATCATTATTTAATAAAGGGAGTGTTAATTATGTTTACATTAGGTACAGCTCTCAGTAATCAAATTGATGCAAATTGGCAGACTTACGTTATGATTATTGTCTATTTCATAATCCTTCTAATTATTGGCTTCTATGGTTATCGACAAGCTACTGGAAACTTAAGTGAATTTATGTTGGGAGGACGTAGTATCGGACCATATATCACAGCTTTATCAGCTGGTGCCTCTGACATGTCTGGATGGATGATTATGGGACTTCCAGGTTCAGTATACAGTACAGGTTTATCCGCCATTTGGATAACCATTGGATTAACCTTAGGTGCATACATTAATTATTTTGTTGTTGCTCCAAGACTACGTGTTTATACTGAGATTGCGGGAGATGCTATTACACTCCCAGACTTTTTTAAAAATAGACTAGATGATAAGAAAAATATTATTAAAATTATTTCAGGATTGATTATTGTCGTATTTTTCACTCTATATACGCATTCAGGTTTCGTTTCTGGCGGAAAACTCTTTGAAAGTGCATTTGGATTGAATTATCATGCTGGACTCTTGATAGTGGCTATTATAGTTATTTTTTACACTTTCTTTGGTGGCTATTTAGCTGTATCAATTACTGATTTTTTTCAAGGTGTGATTATGCTTATTGCTATGGTAATGGTACCTATCGTTGCATTGCTTAAACTCAACGGTTGGGATACATTTCATGATATTGCTCAAATGAAACCTACAACCTTAGATTTATTTAGAGGAACCACTGTTTTAGGCATTGTTTCATTATTCTCATGGGGACTCGGATATTTTGGTCAACCACATATTATAGTAAGATTTATGTCTATCAAATCACATAAATTACTACCAAAAGCCAGACGTCTGGGAATAAGTTGGATGGCAGTCGGTCTATTAGGAGCGATTGGTGTGGGATTAACAGGAATTTCATTTATATCTGAAAGACATATTAAATTAGAAGATCCTGAAACACTATTTATTGTGATGAGTCAAATATTATTTCATCCGCTTGTAGGTGGATTTTTATTAGCAGCCATCCTTGCTGCAATAATGAGTACTATCTCTTCACAATTACTAGTAACATCAAGTTCTTTAACTGAAGATTTCTATAAACTAATCAGAGGTTCAGATAAAGCATCATCACACCAAAAAGAGTTTGTTTTGATTGGACGCTTATCAGTTCTACTTGTTGCGATAGTTGCTATTACGATTGCTTGGCATCCAAACGATACAATACTAAATTTAGTTGGTAATGCTTGGGCTGGTTTTGGAGCTGCATTTAGTCCTTTAGTACTCTACTCTTTATATTGGAAAGATTTAACACGTGCAGGAGCTATTAGCGGAATGGTAGCTGGTGCTGTAGTTGTTATTGTTTGGATTTCTTGGATAAAACCCTTGGCTACAATCAATGCATTCTTTGGTATGTATGAAATCATTCCAGGTTTCATAGTTAGCGTATTGATTACGTACATCGTAAGTAAATTAACAAAAAAACCTGATGATTATGTTATTGAAAATCTTAATAAAGTTAAACACGTCGTTAAAGAATAAATGTACAATTATCAGACTATATCAAAATTATAATATTGATTAATTAAATAACAATTACAAGTATAATTTAAATATTTCTCTAATATACAGTGTCAATTTATTTTATTCACATAAGAAAATAGCTATGAAGAAATCTATCAATTTAAATTTCTTCATAGCTAATTTTTTTCATTTAAATTTATTGACGGCTTGAAAAATGAGTCAAAATCATCAATAACATCAAATTGCAAATATATTCCTTTGGTAATGGATTGACCATTAAACTTAATTCGAATTCTATTCTATTCTTTTCTATACAATGAAACGGGTGTCATACATCATCAGTAACTAATTATGATAGATATGAACTTGTGGTTCTTTATCGTCTTTAGTTTTACTAATGAGAGCACGTGGAGTATTTCCATCTTTGATTCTAATTTCATACTCATCTAGTTTATCAAAATATTTTTCGGCTTGCTCTGTAACATATTGTGTAATACCTATCGTTTCTGCCTGTCCGTAATAATCTATAGGCAAATCAACTGTAAGTTGTTTAGCTTTTTTATTTACGAATTTAACCTTACCAACTGCTTGTGTGAAGTTTGAAAAATACGATTGCAAATTATCATTAAACTGTTTAAAGTTATTATTCAGCGTTTCATCATAATCAGCTGCAGTTGACGAAGGAATTAAGGCTGCTTTTTCATTAATATTATCCCAAGAGTTAATTTTAGTTTTACCCTCTTCAACCGTAGTACCAACTATAAATTCACCTGGTGTAATGGAATCTTGACTTGATTGTTTATAGATAGCAAAATGAATAGGAATATCTTTCAAATCACTATTCTCACGTAAACGAGAAAGCATTTCACTAGCCATCTGTTTACCTTGCTTTTCAATCTCTTTATCAGATAAATCTTTACTAAATGTTTCGCCATCTTTCTCTTTTTTGTAATAATAAACACTATTCATGGCTAAACCAATTGTCATCCCTTTTATATTTTTACCTTTAGAATCACTATTTCCATAAAAATCCTGCTCGAGTATATTTGAAAGATAGGCTGGAGAATTTTCAGCTATTTTCTCTTCATCTGTTTCACCATTGTGAGATGGATTGAGTCCAAGATTCTCATTAGCATTTTTGCTTTTCTTTTCTTTTTCGCTCATCTTGTCAATTTCTTTTTTCGTATACTTCGGATCTAAGTATGCATTAATCGTTTTTTTATCTAAATATTGTCCATCTTGATATAAATACTTATTTGTTGGAAAGATTTCTTTACTTAATTCTAGTAAACCACTTTCAAAATCTTCTCCATTATAACCATTTGCCATATTATCTTGTAATAATCCACGAGCCTGGCTTTCTTTGAAGGGTAATATAGTCCTATAGTTATCACCTTGAACTTTTTTATCAGTCGCTATTTGTTTCACTTGATTTTTATTATGGTTATCCTTATGTTCACTTTGTTCTTTATCTGATGAAGTTTGTTTATGTCCATCTCCGCAAGCCGTTAATAATAACAGTATCGACATGAGTAAAAATATTGTTCGCTTCATTCACGTACTCCTCTAATTATTAGATTCCATTTTGTTTTTCAATAAATGCTGCTTCAGTCCAAATTTCAGTACCATACTTCTCAGCTTTGGCTAATTTAGACCCTGCATCTGCTCCAGCTATGACAATATCAGTACTTTTAGTCACGCTGTTTGTAACTTTAGCACCTTGCATTTTCAACCATTCAGATGCTTCATTTCTCGTCATTTGCTCGAGTTTCCCTGTTAATACAATTGTTTTCCCACTAAAATCAGGATGACCTTCGATTTCAGTTGTTTTAATTCCTTTATAAGACATATTAACATTTTTATTACTTAATTTTTCAATTAATGAACGAATATCACTATTTTCGAGATATGTTACAACAGATTGTGCAAGTTTATCTCCAATATCTTGAATTTCAATTAATTCACTTTCAGTTACTTTAAAAAGTTGATCCATCGTTTCATATCGCTCAGCAAGTACTTGACTAGCTTTTACACCTAAATGTCTAATACCCAGTCCAAATAATAAATGCTCTAATGACTGTTCTTTAGATTTTTCTATCGCTAATAAAAGATTATCAACTTTCTTCTTTCCCATTCTCTCTAATGGTAATAAATCTTCTTCTTTCAAATAGAAAATATCTGCGACATCTTTGATTAACTGATTTTCGTATAGCTGATGAATAATTTTAGTACCTAAACCATCTATATTCATCGCTTGTCTTGAAACGAAATGTATAAGTCCTTCAATAAGCTGTGCCTGACATTTTGGATTAATACAACGTAAAGCAACTTCTCCTTCAATACGAACTAATTCATGTCCACAACTAGGACAATGTGTTGGCATATGATAAATTTCCGATTCGTTAGGTCGTCTATCTAAAATACTTTTTACAACTTCAGGGATGATGTCCCCGGCTTTTTTAATAACAACACTATCTCCGATACGTATATCTCTTTCATGTATTAAATCTTCATTATGAAGTGAGGCTCTTGAAACTGTAGTACCAGCTACTTTTACAGGTTCTAGAATTGCAGTTGGTGTCACAACACCCGTACGCCCAATACTTAGCTCAATATCCAATAATTTTGTAATAACTTCTTCAGCTGGAAATTTATAAGCAATCGCCCATCTTGGAGATTTTTGCGTATAACCCATTTCCTCTTGTTGAGATAAATCGTTAACTTTTATAACAATACCATCAATATCGTAAGATAAAGATCCTCTTTTGCTTGTCCATTTCTCTATATAATTAAGTACGCCCTCAATATCTGATACTCGTTCACGTTCTTGGTTAGTTTTAAAACCTAATTGGTCCAATTCCTCTAGCGCTTCACTTTGTGTTGTTGCATTAAACTCGGTTAGGTCATTCACACTATATAAGAAGACGCTTAACTTTCTTTTCGCAGCTAGTTTAGAGTCAAGTTGTCTTAAAGAGCCTGCAGCAGCGTTTCGTGGATTTGCAAAAGGTTGTTCACCATTTTGTTCTTTTTCATTATTCAAATGAATGAATGAACGACGTGGCATATAAGCTTCCCCACGGACCTCAAAATTGAGAGGTTCTTTAATTTTTAGTGGTATAGCATGTATAGTTCTTAGATTTTCAGTGATATCCTCACCTGTCGTACCATCACCACGTGTAAGTCCTTGAACAAAACGACCATTTTCATATTTGAGCGAAACAGCCAAACCATCTATTTTAAGTTCACACATGTATTCGACCTTACCAATACTATCACGAATACGTTGATCAAATTTTCTTAAATCTTCTTCATTAAAAGCATTACCTAAACTTAACATAGGCGTGTCGTGATTTACTTTTTCAAAAGAAGACTGAGCTTCGCCACCCACACGCACTGTTGGAGAGTCTGTCGATTTGAATTCTGGATATTTTTCTTCAATTTCAATCAGCTCATGTAATAACTTATCATACTCACTGTCAGGCACTGAGGGATTATCTTGTACATAATATTCATAACTATATTGATTCAATAAGTCATGTAATTTTTCCACACGCTTTTTAACACCTTGCATCCCCTATGAGTCCTCCTTCTTTGTTATTGGTGCGAACTGAGCTAATAATCGTTTTGGACCTTCTGATTTAAATATAATATCCAACTCTACAGATCCATTTTTTTCATTCACGTTACTAACCATCCCTTCACCCCATGCTTTATGCATAACTTTATCTCCTACTTTCCAATCAGATGATGAAACTTGTTTTTTAGTTGATGTAGTACGCTTACTAAAACCTCTTTTAGGTTGAGATTTGGGATATATAGTTTGTCTTTTTTGACCGGTATGACTATCAAGTAGGTCTTCTGGGATTTCTTTTAAAAATCGAGATGGCATATTGGATTGAGAACGACCAAACAACATTCTGGTCGTTGCATTTGTGATATAAAGCAACTCTTCTGCTCGTGTAATTGCTACATAACAAATACGACGTTCCTCTTCCATTTCATGATCATCTTCACTTTTTATTGCTCTGATATGTGGGAACAACGACTCCTCCATTCCCATAATAAAAACTATAGGAAATTCAAGACCTTTTGCTGAATGCATTGTCATCAATGTTACACCATTCTGTGTATCTGCTTCGTCAATATCAGCAACTAATGATAAATCTGTTAGAAAATTAATAAGTGATTGTTCCTCTAAAGGAGTATTTTCCTCATAATCTTTAGGTACAGACATAAATTCATCTAAGTTTTCTAATCGACTTCGTGATTCAATACTTTGTTCTCGATCAAGCATGTCTCTATAGCCTGATTTTTGTAGTACTTCATCTACGATTTCACTAATTTCGAGAAATTCTTGTTCTTTGATTAAATTTTGAATCATTTCATAAAAACTGATACATTCTTGAGTTACCTTTTTAGAGAGACCTATAAAATCTACCTCAGCCAATGCGTCAAACATACTTATATTATTTTGAAGTGCATAGGTTTGGATTTTTTCAACAGATGAAGGTCCAATACCACGTTTAGGCACGTTAATAATACGTTGCAAACTAATATCATCATTGCTATTAGCAATAACTCTTAAATAACTAAGTAAATCTTTAATTTCTTTACGGTCATAGAACTTTTGACCCCCAACCATTGTATAAGGAATATTTGATTTCATAAATGTTTCCTCAAGTACACGTGATTGGGCATTTGTTCTATATAATATAGCCATTTCACTATATTTTTTACCACTGCGTTGATGCTTCATTATTTCTTTAACAACGTATTCTGCTTCATCTCTTTCAGTCATAGCTTCATAATACTGAATTTTGTCTCCTCCAGAATTTGCAGTCCATAGACCTTTAGGTTTACGTTCAGAATTATGTTTTATAACTTCATTTGCAGCATTTAAAATATTCTTAGTTGAACGATAGTTCTGTTCGAGGAAAATTGTCTTTGCCTCAGGATAGTCCTCTTCAAAAGATAAAATATTTTGTATATCAGCTCCTCTCCAACCATAAATAGATTGGTCAGAATCACCAACAACACATAAATTTTTAAATTTGTTTGCTAATAGTTTTACTAAGGTATATTGTGCTTTATTGGTATCTTGATACTCATCTACATGTATATATTGAAATTTATTTTGATAGTATTCTAGAGTTTCGGGTACACGTTCAAATAAATTAATAGTTGTCATAATTAAATCATCAAAGTCGAGTGCTTCATTACGTGATAACTGTCTTTGATAACCTTTGTAAACCGTTGCAACCATTTGAGAGTGAAAATCATTCGCCTCTTTTTGAGCATCCTCAGGTGTTTTTAATTCATTTTTCAAATTGCTAATTGCACCAATAAACATACGTGGCTCAAATCGCTTACTGTCTATATTTTCACTTTTCAATACATCTTTAATCACTGATTTTTGATCGGTAGGATCAATGATAGTGAAATTTCTTTCAATGCCAATACGATCAGCATCTCTTCTCAGAATTCTTACACACATAGAGTGAAAAGTGGACATCCAAATCACTTGCGCTTCTTCTCCCACAAGATGTTCGACACGCGCCTTCATTTCTTTAGCTGCTTTATTTGTAAACGTAATAGCTAAAATATTATAAGGTGATACATCTTTTTCATCTAATAAATACGCAATGCGATGTGTTAACACACGTGTCTTTCCTGATCCAGCACCTGCCATAATAAGCAATGGGCCTTCTGTTGTTCTAACCGCTTCACTTTGCTCTGAATTCATATTTTTTACTAGCGCATTCATTTATTAGACTCCTTTATCTTTACAGTTTTTAATGCTTTTTTAATGTCGTTATATATAATATCGCCGACAACAATGGTATCCGCAATGTTAGACATTTCGTTAGCTTTGTCAATGTTTGTTATACCACCGCCATAAAATAATTGAGTATGTTGAAGCATATTTGCAATCGCTTTAACCTTATCAACATCTCCATATGTGCCACTATATTCTACGTACATGATTGGAAATCGATATAATTCTTCTGCCATTTGTGCATATGCTTCGACATCTTCTATACCTAATTGAGTATAAGCTTTGGTAATTTTTGCAACTTTACTATTTGCGTTTAGAACGACATATCCCTCGAAAAAAACTTCATCAAAATTAATCACATGTCCATATTTTTTAAGGGCTTCTAGTAAAATTTCGTTATGATATTTTGTATCCTTACTATTCATGACTGTTGGAATAAAATAGAAATCAAAACCAGGCATCACACTTTCTACATTCGAAACTTCTAAGACAAGTGGTAACGGATAACGTCTTACTCTACTCATTAAATGAATAACATTATCTTCTGTTACATCATCTGTCCCACCAATAATTATTGCATCAGTGTTAGACATACACAGTGCCTCTAAATTTTCATCCGAAATTGATTTAGCCGGATCTAATTTAAACATATGTTTCCACTTGGTTATGTCGTACATTTTATGAAACTCCTTTATTTAACATACCCTAAATTATAGCATTTTTAAGTTTTAAGTTCTAAAGACTAAATAAGTTAATCCTATATGATTTTAAGTCATATGTAATTTAACATATGCTTTAAGCAAAAATGACTATACTGCTACTAAATTCAATAACTAGATACTGTGTAAATTCGTTATAATAAATCAGATAGAATGCTTAAATTAATTATCTTTAAAAATTTATCTTCATTAAAAAATAGCTTCGAAAGATTTCAATAAATCTTTCAAAGCTATTAATGTATTAAATGAAACACTGAAATCATACGAAAGTATATGCATTCTTATGCCTTTGTTTCAATATTTAGTCTATCCAAAATCATTGTATAAGCATCATTACCCCATTGTAACGAACGCTTTACTCTAGAAATCGTTGCAGTCGATGCACCAGACTCTTCTTCAATAGTTGCATAAGTATAACCTTGCTTAATCATTTTAGCAACTTGAAGTCTCTGAGATAATGACTGTATTTCATTTACAGTACATAAATCATCGAAAAACTGATAACATTCTTCTCTGTTTTCTAGTGCTAAGATCGCATCAAATAATTCATCTAATGACTGACCTCTTAATTTTTCAATTTGCATCTCGAACAACCCCTATACAAATATTCTCTCATTATTTTAACTTACTAATTCGTTAAAGTGTAGTAGTTTCATGAAAAATGTATAGGAAATTAGAATCATTTGTCTTGTATTAAATTTGATTTAATTAAGATAAACCAGCACGCGCGAATATAGTGTCGACCTGATTAAGATGATGCTTAGGATCGAAGCAATCATCTAATTCTTCACTTGATAGAACGTCAGTTATAGATGAATCTTGTTCAATTAGCTCTCTAAATGGTGTTTTTGTTTCCCAAGATTCCATTGCTTTAGGTTGAACTTTATCATAAGCTTCTTCACGTACCATGCCTTTATTAATTAATGCTAGTAGTACGCGTTGTGAGAAGATTAAACCATACGTTTTATCAATATTATTTCTCATATTATCTTCATAAACTGTTAGTCGATCAACAATATTCGTAAATCGATTAAGTGCATAATCTAGAGCAATTGTAACATCTGGTAACATGATACGTTCTGCAGAAGAATGAGAGATATCTCTTTCATGCCATAAAGGTATATTCTCGTATGCAGTAGTAATATATCCTCGAATCACACGAGATATACCTGTAATATTTTCAGAACCGATTGGATTTCTTTTATGTGGCATTGCTGATGATCCTTTTTGTCCTTTTGCAAATGCCTCTTCGACTTCTCTAGTTTCAGTTTTTTGTAAATTACGAATTTCTACTGCAAATTTTTCCATTGATGTAGCAATTAGTGCTAATGTAGCAATGTAATAAGCATGACGATCTCTTTGTAATGTTTGAGTAGAAACAGCTGCAGTGTCTATTCCTAAATGTTCACATACGTAAGCCTCAATTTCGGGTGGAATATTGGCAAATGTTCCTACTGCTCCACTCATTTTCCCTACTTCTATTTCTTTACGCACTTCTTTAAAACGCTTAAGATTACGTTTCATTTCAGTATACCAAAGAGCCATTTTTACGCCAAAAGTTGTAGGCTCAGCATGAACTCCATGTGTACGCCCCATCATCAATGTATATTGATATTTTTTAGCTTTGGCAGCTAATACATCTATAAATCTTTCTAAATCTTTTTCAAGGATTTCGTTTGCCTGTTTAATTACATAACTTAAGGCAGTGTCAACTACATCAGTGGAAGTTAATCCATAATGTACCCACTTACGTTCATCACCTAAAGTTTCAGAAACTTGGCGTGTAAATGCAACTACATCGTGTCGTGTTTCTTGTTCAATTTCTTTAGCGCGTTCAACATTTACTTTGGCATTTTCACGAATTTTTTTTACATCTTCTTTAGGAATATAACCTAACTCACTCCATGCTTCACACGCTAGAATCTCTACTTCTAACCATGCTTCATAGCGATTTTGATCCGTCCAAATACTAGACATTTCATCTCTTGAATAACGTTCTATCATTCTTTGTAAACTCCTATCGTATGTATTATAGCTCCTACAAAAACTGTACATTATCACATTTTTTATAAGAAAAGTTCGTTTCTAAGCTTTCATCTATAGTTTAACAGAACTTGATTAAAATGTATAAGTGTTTATCTAGTTATTACTATTTTATTTGAATCAATCTAGAAACACAATCTGGTAAAAACTATAGTTAGATGTAAGATAATGCTTTATTTAATTTTTAGTATAAAATTTCCAATTCGTTTCGCCTGTAAAATTTCTAGAGTAACTCATTTCAGTTGAATTACCAAGTGTCTAAAAGCAATTGATATAAGACCGGCATTAACATTATTATCAGTAATCAATGCATAAAAATACCTAGGACAATAGTGAGTGTCCTAGGCTTTAACATTCTATAGTTAATCATATTTATTGGATTAAAGCACCTACAAATATAATATCCTGTTTTAAAATCTCTATACTGCCATCTTTGTTCTCTTTATAAACTGGTTTCTCAATACGACGTATTGGCATAAACCCTTCTTTTTTCATTCTGTCGAGACAATCTGCAATTGTTTCTTTATCTTCAACTCTAAACTTTTTGCTCATTTGAGCTACCACCTACTATTTCTTCGTGATCTACTACAACTTCCAGTTGTTCTGGTTCATAAGCTTTCAGTTTACGTTTACGTACACCCTTAACCCAGAATCCTCCGTGAATATTTCTTGGTTCATACGCTATAATAAATGCCTTGGGATCTAAGTTTTTGACAGTATCCATTAACTTTAATTCATATTTTCTTGGTGTTAATATTTGCATTACCATTCGACTTCCATCTCTACCAAATGCTTCGTAGTGGGTTACACCATACCCTAAATTTCTTAATTCATTTGGTAAATCTAACTCATATTCCGATGAAGTAACATTGACAACTGTATAACCCAACGCAAGTTTTTCCTCGATTTTCATTCCTACTATAATACCGACTGAGAATCCTAATGCATAAGCAAAAATATTTTGGATTTGGTCTAGGCTAGACATTACTAACCCTAAACCAACAACATAAACTAAGACTTCCATAAAACTAACTACTGCTGCAACATAACGATAACCTTTCAAAGTCAATATCGTTCTCATTGTTAAAAATGTGACATAACATACATTAATTATAAAAATTGCTAAGACCATTAACCATGGATTTTGAGCAATTGCTGACATATTATTCCTCTTTTCTTACTTTTAAATCCAGATTATTTTATCAGTCGCCAATCATTTTGTCACTTATAAATTTTCATTTGTTATATTTAGGCCATGAATATCGTGTATAAGCAAGTTCACGCTTATGTGCATTTCTAACATAATGTTTTTCGATTGTTTCACGAGCAGTTCCAGGAATTTCTTTACCTTCTAAATAATCATCAATATCATGATAAGATACGCCTAGTGCTTCCTCGTCTGGTAACTGAGGTTTATCATCTTCTAAATCAGCTGTTGGCACTTTTTCATAAAGGTGTTTAGGTGCTCCTAGATAAGCTAGTAATTGTTTACCTTGTCTTTTATTTAACCCAAAGATAGGCGCAATATCCGCAGCACCATCTCCATATTTAGTGTAAAATCCTGTAATATTTTCGGCAGAGTGATCAGTTCCTAAAACTATACCTTGAGTATTAGAAGCAATTGAAAATTGAACTTTCATTCGTTCACGTGCTTTTTCATTACCCTTTTGAAAATCAGTAAGTTTGATGCCTGCTTCACTAAGTGATTGAACACTCTGATCAACTGCTGGTTTAATATTAACTGTATATGTTGTGTCAGGATTAATAAACTCAAGTGCATCTTCTACTTCATGAGCGTCTTGTTGCACACCATAAGGTAATTTCACTGCTATAAATTTACAGTTACGTCCCTCTTCTTTCAATTCATTTACTGCTAATTGTGCTAACTTACCTGTTAGAGTAGAGTCTTGACCACCTGATATTCCAAGAACAAGAGTTTGTATAAATGAATGTGATTTTACATACGCTTTAATAAATTGCTTAATTTCCTGGATTTCCTCTACACTGTCAATTTGTTTTTTTACTTTCATTTCATTAACCACAACATCTTGCAATCTACTCATTTTCATCCTCCATCTCTTTAACGTGTTCAGCAACTTCAAAAATACGCTTATGCTTATTTTCCCAACATTTAGTGCTTAAATCTACTGGATAATCTTGCGGGTTAAGATATCGTTTATTTTCTTCCCATAAAATACTTAAATTATTTTTAAGATAGTCCTGAGCTTCATATTCATCTGGAAGATGGTATACAAGTTTGCCATTTTCAAATATAGATTGATGTAGATTAACCGCTTTAAATGATTTAATAAACTTCATTTTGTAAGTGTGAACAGGATGGAACATTTTCAATGGAGATTCGTCATTAGGATTTTCACCTTCTAGCGTAATATAGTCGCCCTCAGCCTTGCCTGTTTTATTATTAATAATACGATAAACATTTTTTTTGCCTGGTGTAGTAACTTTCTCAGCATTATTTGATAATTTAATGCGATCACTCATTGTGCCATCATCTGTTTCAATAGAAACCAATTTATAAACTGCGCCTAAGGCTGGTTGATCATATCCTGTAATCAGTTTTGTACCTACTCCCCATCCGTCAACTTTAGCGCCTTGTGCTTTTAAACTTGTAATAGTCTGCTCATCCAAATCATTTGATGCGATAATTTTAGCTTCTGTAAAACCAGCCTCATCTAACATTCTACGAGCTTCTTTAGATAGGTACGCAATATCACCAGAATCTAATCTGATACCTATAAAATTAATAGTATCTCCTAACTCTTTTGCAACCTTAATTGCGGTTGGTACTCCTGATTTTAAAGTATGGAAAGTATCAACTAAGAACACACAATTTTTATGTCGCTCAGCATACTTTTTGAATGCTATATACTCATCACCATATGTTTGTACTAGTGCGTGTGCATGTGTGCCAGATACAGGTATATTAAAAAGTTTTCCTGCTCTAACATTACTTGTAGAATCAAACCCTCCAATAAAGGCTGCTCTAGCGCCCCACAGTGCAGCATCGATCTCTTGAGCTCTTCTTGTACCAAATTCCATCAAAGTGTCATGCGTTGCTATTTGACGAATTCGGCTGGCTTTAGTTGCAATTAATGTTTGGAAATTAATGATATTTAACAAAATAGTTTCAATAAGTTGCGCTTGGATTAAAGGTGCTTCAACTCTTAATAATGGCTCATTACCAAAACAAATTTCACCTTCTTGCATAGATTTAATATTCCCTGTAAATTTCAAATCTTTTAGGTAGTTTAGAAAATCTTCTTCGTAACCTATCGATTTTAAATATGTGATATCTTCATTTGTAAACCCAAAGTTTTCGATGAAATTCACAACGCGTTTCAATCCGTTGAATACCGCATATCCACTATTAAATGGCATTTTTCGAAAATACAAATCAAACACTGCTATTCTTTCATGGATACCATCATTCCAGTAGCTTTCAGCCATATTAATTTGATATAAATCATTGTGTAACATTAAGCTATCGTCGTTATATTGGTACACTTTAACATCTCCAATCGACTTAAATATTTACAATTATTTTATCATAATTCATATATAGTAGGTACTTGCATGTTTGATTTACATTTATTTCTTAATAAATTCTAATATAGTGTCGACAAATTTATGACAATTACCTATATTATTCAAGAAACAGTATATGCTCACGTATAATGACGATTGAGGTGTTTTAAATGCTAATAGATAAAGCAAGATCATTTATTCAGACCATGTATAGCGAATTAAAATATAATACTAATGAAGTTGAAAATAGAATGAAAGAGATTGAGCAAGAAATTAACTTGACTGGTAGTTACACACATACTTATGAAGAATTATCTTACGGTGCAAAAATGGCATGGAGAAACTCAAATCGTTGTATTGGTAGACTGTTTTGGGGTTCTTTAAATGTTAAAGATGCCCGAGATGTATGTGACGAAAAAGAATTTATAAAATTTATACATACACATATTAAAGAAGCTACTAACGGTGGAAAAATCAAACCATATATTACAATTTTTAGTCCTGAAGATACACCTAAAATTTATAATAATCAGTTGATTCGTTATGCTGGTTATGAAAATGTTGGCGATCCATCTGAAAAAAAGGTTACTCGTTTAGCTGAACATCTAGGTTGGAAAGGTAAAGGTTCAAATTTTGATATTTTACCTCTGATTTATCAATTGCCTAACGACACTATAAAAATACACGAACTTCCAAGTGATATTGTAAAAGAAGTTTCTATACATCATGAACACTATCCCAAGCTTTCAAAATTAGGTTTAAAATGGTATGCGGTACCTATTATTTCAAATATGGATTTAAAAATCGGTGGTATTACTTACCCTACAGCACCTTTTAATGGATGGTATATGGTAACCGAAATTGCTGTACGTAATTTCACAGACACCTATCGTTATAATCTTTTAGAAAAAGTTGCAGAAGCTTTTGAATTTGATACACTTAAAAATAATTCATTTAATAAAGATCGAGCACTCGTAGAGTTAAATCATGCTGTGTATCATTCATTTAAAGCTGATGGTGTTTCTATTGTTGATCACTTAACTGCAGCGAAGCAATTTGAAATGTTTGAACGAAATGAACATCAACAAAACAGAGATGTTACTGGTAAGTGGTCTTGGCTGGCACCTCCACTTTCACCAACTTTAACTTCTAACTATCATCATGGATATGATAATACAATGCATCATACGAATTTCTTCTATAAAAAAGAAGAACCTATGAAGTGCCCTTTCCATTAATTTAAACGAGGTGGCATAATGCATTTATATTATCTAGGACCTAAAGGAACTTTTTCATATCTAGCCGCTAAGCAATTTGAATCACATGAACAGTATGACTTCATTCCATTATCTAACTTGCATGAAGTCATTCAATCCGTATCTAAAGATAAACAGGCTGTCGGAATTGTCCCTATTGAAAACTCTATTGAAGGTACTATTAACATTGTCGCTGATTCATTAGCACATCATGATGTATACGCACATGGTGAAATTCAACTAGATATAGATTTTTCACTTTACGGTCATCATTCAAATTCACTTGATGATATTCATAAAGTATATTCAATTGCTCCAGCAATCAGTCAAACAATAAACTACATTCATCGTCAACAGTTTGACTATGATTATGTAGATAGCACTATTCAAAGCCTTAACATGATAAAAGATGGTATTGGAGCAATAGCTCCTCTTGGGAGTGGGGAAACTTATGGCTACCATACTTTAGATCAACATATACAAGATTACCCTCATAATGTAACTAGATTTTTAGTAGTGAAAAATCATACTCATTTTATTGAACATCCAAACACAACTATCTTCCTTATCACGCCTAAGTATGATAAGCCAGGACTTTTAGCTAGTGTTTTAAATACTTTTACTTTATTCAACATAAATTTATCGTGGATTGAATCTAGACCACTTAAAACTCAATTAGGTATGTATCATTTTTATGTTCAAGCCGATACTGCTATAAATAATGATGTGAATAAAATTATTTCAATTTTAGAGACTTTGGATTTTCAAGTTAAAATTATCGGCGCTTTTAATAAGAAAAACTAACTTTACATGAATTGTAAAAATTCTTGTGAATACAATATTTTTTACAATTTCATAAAATAAGAGGCCAGGACATAATTCCTAGAAAATAGCCAGTAAATGAGTTTTTATAAATTCATTTACTGGCTTCTTTATTTACAATACTTTGTATTGTTGGCTCGCTTTCTTATGAGACAGCTTCAGCCTATATAAGTCTTCAGCTTGTCCTGTTCCCTCATGAGTCTCGCCAAAATACTTTGCTCTTATATGTAATTTTACATTGAAATACTCTAAAAAAATAAGGCACTTTCGTATAATTTAATAAACATCACTAAACTAAATTAACAAGGTGCCCTAAGTATAAAAATTATGACATGACTCAACTTACTCTACCAATGGAAACTTCAGTAATCATTTTACCTATTAACGATTGTACTCTTATGCTTTTACTATATGATTAATATATTTCTAAATCTTTAATTACTGATGTTTTTCACATCAATACTCTTGATTTTGATTTTTGTTTGTTCCTGATTTAAAGTAAGTCCATTAATATTTTCTAAATGTATTGATTGTGAAGCATCTTCAAATTGATTTGCCGCTATAAAAACGTTTTGATGTTGGACGTGATGATAACTTCTAATATGAATCGCATCTCTTTTCATCTTACCAATAAAAGTATTACCTATCACATTGAAATTCTCACCAGCTTGAGTTTCCATCACTTGTCCTGTAATAGGATCGGCAGCATTTTTACCATCCTTCACTCCAAGAAATCTTATTCCACCATTACAATTTATAAATTTATTTTTTGTAATAAATGTGTCTTTTGACTTTAGAGGAGTTAAAGCATACTCATTTAAATTATCAAAGATGTTTTGATTGATATGAATGTTTTCATAATAGCAGTTATATCTACTGGCATGAGAGCCAATAGCTCTATTCCACGCTTTCATTTTAGGATGATCTGAACAGCCAAAATAACATTTTTCAATGACAACATTTTTCGTAATCGTTCCATCTGTAGTTCCAAATTTAGGAAAAGCACCAGGTACTTGTATGTCCAATTGTACTGCTTCAGAAAAAGAACGATCTCCATCAATATCAAGAAATCCTTTAAATTCACATTCTGATATGTGTAAACCATTGATTCCGCATGCGTCGAGTGCATGCCCTCCAACAATATTTTTGAATGTTACACCTAAAATTTGAATGTCTTCTGCATGTCCCATGCACATGGCTGTATTATTATATGGATATTCGCCTCCATTCATATCAAAAGTTCCTCCTTTAATATAAATGTGACTATTTCCATTATAGCCATGATATAGCTTTAAGCGTCTACCATTTTTTAATAATGCATCTTTCCCTTTTCTTAAAAGTGTTGCACCTTCTTCCAATAACAATGTTGTAGAATCATAAATAACTAAAGCTTTTCTGATATAATAAGTTCCTTTAGGTATATAAACAGTGTGTCTGCCTTTTTTTGCGTAATTTAATGCTTTTTGAATCGCTCTTGTATCCTTATATTTACTTTTTCCTTTTAATCCGAAATCTTTTGCATTGATAAACATGTTATAACTCCTCATATATTTTAAATAATGATTGTGTGCTTAAAGTAAAGTCTATATACTATAATTACATTTCGTTTTAATTATGGTGTATATTTTTACTGCCAATTTAATTTAAACGATTACAAAAGTTTTAGCTTTATATAAATATACCAATCTAACGCTTTTTAAACACATATTGGGAGGCTGTTCTAATGAGTAACAAAGCATTAATCATTGTAGATTACTCTTTTGATTTTATTGACGATAATGGTAAATTAACATGTGGCAAACCTGGACAAGAAATTGAAACTTTTATTACTCAGCGTATAAAAAATTATCATAATAATCAACAGGAAATATTTTTCCTAATGGACTTGCATTATGAAAATGATAAATTTCATCCTGAAAGTAAATTATTCCCCAATCATAATATTCATCAAACACCAGGTCGTGAGTTATATGGCGAGGTAGGTAGATTATACAACTCAATTAAAGACCAAATGAATGTACATTATTTAGATAAAACGAGATACGATTCATTCTACGGTACACCATTAGATAGTTTATTACGTGAAAGACAAATCAATGATATTGAAATTGTGGGTGTTTGCACGGATATTTGTATTTTGCATACCGCTGTTTCAGCATACAATTTAGGTTATAACATCACTATCCCAATTAGAGGCGTAGCATCTTTTAATCAAGATGGTCATCAATGGGCACTCTCCCATTTTAAAAATTCTCTTGGTGCAAAAGTAGAAGAATAAACAACAATCATGATAAAATATGATTAACAATATATGTATAAGGAGATATTGAAAATGACAAAAACTTTTATTTTCGGGCACAAAAATCCAGATACTGATGCTATTTCTTCAGCTTTAATTATGGCTGATTTTGAGCAACAAACTGGTAATACTGAAGCAAAAGCTTATCGTTTAGGTGAAATAAGTGCGGAAACTCAATTTGCACTAGATCATTTTAACGTAGAAGCTCCAGAATTATTAAACGAAGATTTAAAAGGACAAGATGTTATTTTAGTCGACCATAACGAGTTTCAACAAAGTGCAGATACTATTTCAAACGCTACAATTAAACATGTGATAGATCATCACAGAATTTCTAACTTTGAAACAGCTGGCCCTTTATACTATAGAGCAGAACCAGTTGGTTGTAGTGCAACAATTTTATATAAAATGTATAAAGAACGTGGATTTGAAATTAAACCAGAAATCGCTGGACTTATGATTTCAGCTATAATTTCTGATAGTTTATTATTTAAATCACCTACCTGCACAAAAGAAGATGTAGATGCTGCTCAAGCACTTAAAGATATTGCAAATGTTGATTTAGAAGCATATGGTTTAGAAATGTTAAAAGCAGGTGCTTCAACTACAGATAAATCTGCTGAAACACTTGTCAATATGGATGCTAAATCATTCAATATGGGAGATTATGTAACACGTATTGCTCAAGTCAATACTGTAGATATTGATGAAGTTTTAGATCGTAAAGAGGAATTTGAAAAAGTTATGTTAGAAATGAGTGCCAATGAAAAATACGATTTATTCGTTCTTGTAGTTACTGATATTATTAACAGCGATTCTAAAATCCTTGTAGTTGGTGCTGAAAAAGATAAAGTTGGAGAAGCATTTAAAGTACAACTAGATGATGGTATGGCTTTCTTATCTGGCGTTGTATCACGAAAAAAACAAGTTGTTCCTCAAATCACTGAAGTTTTAACTCAATAACTTTAAAAGCATTAAAACTATATTGTTGCCCATGATATATTTTTTCATCCTAGAGTAATTTCTCAGTAGTTGATTGATTTAATAACACATTGATATCAGGTGTTATTAAATTGTTAGTTCTAAATTTCAGGAGTGGACTAAGAATTCGATATGAATTCTATTCCACTCCCTTTTTGTAACTTTTTAAACAAAATTTTTATATTTAAGAAGAAATAATCACTAATCTTTTTATGTTCTCATTTAATATATTCAGGACTATCTCAACCTCTTTACCAAAAAAATAATTTGGAGGTAATTTTATGACAATAATTAGAGATAAATTTAACAATAGTAAAGCTTTTTTTAATACGCATAAAACAAAAAACCTTAAATTTCGAAAACAACAACTTAAATTACTAAGTAAAAATATCAAAAATCATGAAAATGAATTATTAGATGCCTTATATAAAGATTTAGGTAAAAGTAAGGTTGAAGCATACGCAACCGAAATTAGTATGCTTTTGAAAAGCATAAAGTTAATGCGCAAAGAGTTAAAAAATTGGTCGAAAACCAAACAAACGGATACACCACTCTACTTATTCCCTACAAAGAGTTATATTAAAAAAGAACCCTACGGTACGGTGCTTATTATAGGACCATTTAATTATCCGGTTCAATTAGTTTTCGAGCCTCTCATCGGAGCAATAGCTGCCGGAAATACTGCTATAGTTAAACCTTCAGAGTTAACACCTCATGTTGCCATTGTGATCAAGGACATCATTGAAGATACATTTGATGAAGCATACGTTTCTGTTGTTGAAGGTGGCATTGAAGAAACCCAAGCGTTATTAAGTTTACCATTTGATTATATGTTCTTTACTGGCAGTGAAAAAGTCGGAAAAATTGTTTATGAAGCTGCAGCAAGAAAATTAATTCCAGTTACTCTTGAACTTGGCGGTAAATCACCTGTCATTGTCGATGATACAGCCAATATCAAAGTAGCGAGTGAACGTATTAGTTTTGGTAAATTTACTAATGCTGGTCAAACATGTGTCGCTCCAGATTATATATTAGTTCAGCGGAAAGTTAAAAATGATTTAATAAAAGCTCTTAAAAAAACAATTATTGAATTTTACGGAGAAAATATTGAAAAAAGCCCTGATTTCGGACGGATTGTTAATCAAAAACACTTTAATCGGTTGAATGACTTGATTCAAATTCATAAAGATAATGTTGTTTTTGGAGGTAATAGTTCTAAAGAAGATTTATATATTGAACCTACTTTATTGGATAACATAACCAATGACAATAAAATCATGAAAGAAGAAATATTCGGCCCCATTTTGCCTATTATTACTTATGATAATTTCGATGAAGTACTTGAAATCATCCAAAGTAAATCAAAACCACTAAGTTTGTATCTTTTTAGCGAAGATGAAAACATGACACATAGAGTGGTTGAAGAATTATCATTTGGGGGCGGTGCAATTAACGATACGTTAATGCATTTAGCTAATCCTAACTTACCTTTCGGTGGTGTAGGTTCTTCAGGCATAGGTCAATATCATGGTAAGTATTCTTTTGATACATTTAGTCATATGAAATCATACACATTTAAATCTACACGTCTAGAATCGAGTTTATTTTTCCCTCCATATAAAGGTAAATTTAAATATATTAAAACCTTCTTCAAGAACTAGTGTTAGTTATCTCCATATGATTTGCCCTTGAGTGATATACAGAGTTTTGTTTTTTTATCTCATAATCACTCAAGGGCTTTTTATATCACTTTTCTATTATTCAAAGACATCTTATAGTAGTACACAAACACCTTCATTTGCTATAGCTTTTTTATCTTTTAATGAAAGTTTACCAGTTATGTTATCACGTTCAAAAATTGAAACTTTTGATTCTCCTTCTTGATGTGCGCAAATTAAATAGTTATCTGATTCAGTTATATTAAAGTCTCTTGGAAAGGCATCGTAACTTGGTTGTATTTCAATACTTCTCAGTGATCTGCCATCTTCTAAAACTTCAAATATAGCAATACTATCATGCCCTCTATTACTTATATATAAGTGCTTCCCATCATGTGATAGTCTCACTGCTGCTAATTTCGATTCCCCGTTAAAGTCACTTGGAATAGTTGAATGTCTCTCTAGCTCAATGAACTTACCGTCTTGGTATTCTGTAACACTCACCTCATTTGATAGCTCGTGAACGATATACGCGTGTCGTCCATCATTACTAAAAGCGATGTGGCGAGGCCCGTCTGAATTTTTGAATTGAGAAACTGCATATTGTTTTAAACCATCCTCACCAAATTTGTATGTTACAACTCTATCTGTACCTAAATCAGTAGCTACAACATACTTATGATCAGGTGTTTCATTTAAAAAATGAACATGTGATGAATCTTGTCTTTCATGTGAGCCAGTTGGAAATTCATGCGCAAGTTCTTCTATTAATTTCTCTATTGCTCCCGTAATTTGATTTAATTTATAAATCCTTGCAAGTCCTGCACCATAAACCGCTTCAAATAAATATTTACCATTACTAGACACTTGAATGTAACAACCAGTTCCCTGTTTTGATTCTAGACATTTATTAATTAATTCCAGTTGTCCATCTTCTTTAATACTAAAACTAGCTACACCACATTCTTCACCTTCTTTAGTAATCGCATATAAAAACGATTCATTACGAGTAAGATAAGTTGACGCTTCAATTTCATAACCAGTTTCTAACGCTTCAATAACTCCTGTTTCGTCATTTAGTTTGAAGCGATATATACCTTTACCACTCTTTTTAGTATAAGAACCTATATAACCTAATGTCATACCAAAACCTCCATAAAATCATTAATCATTGATTCAATTTTACCTTTAAGTATGTTTAATTTACAACGAAAAGTCATTTTACTTATTAACTTACTACTTATGATAACGAAATCAAATTAGAAATTACTTCGATCATACTAAAACATCACGAACAATTATAATGCCAAAAACTTTATATTGAAAAACAGAACAAATGTTCGTATAATGAAACTATAAGGATTAAGGTGATTGAATAATGAAAGATATATTTAATGAAATGGATTACCGTAATATACCACGAGACATGCTAGATAAAAATATTCCTACCGGTCGTGGTATGGTTAAATGGGCACCATTCGCAACTTTACCAGAACAGTTTGAAACAATTTATCAATATATGATAGATCAAAATAAAGTGAGCAGACCAGTGCTTTCAGACGACCAACTTTCGCAACTAAATATACATTTACATGAAGCACTACAACAATCACGCCCAGTCAATATCAAATATTACGAAGAAGGATATATTAACTTTATAGAGCTCATTGTACATCGGATTGATTCAATAAATTATGAGATTGAAGGTACTGCTCCTCATTCAAGAGAACGTCATAAAGTTTCATTTTTAGATATTATAGATATTTCTTTTATATAAAGAGTACAAGAGAATTTATTATGAATTTCTCATTTTACACTTATATAACCACCAACATACTTAGTGTTATCTAAAGCCTTTCTGAATGAAATCATTTAATTATTAATTTTAGAATTCAATAATTAATTTTGACTGATAATTGGTAAAATCAACTAATAAAAATAAGCCTACACATCTCAATGATGTACAGGCTTATTCCTAAATTATTATAAATTAATTGTTGTTTTCGATATCAGAAACGATTTCTTTCGTTTTTCTTTCGATATCTTCAAAGTCTTTTTTAAAAATATAAGCAAAGGCAACTACACCGATGCCTACTACTACTGTAGTAATAGCTAATAAACTAAAGACAAATTTGAATAATCCTTTAATAAAGTTCCACATTAGTTTTCACCTCTATAATTAATATGCATAGCTACATTTCATAATGATAGCATACTTAACTTTATCATTAAATATATACCCTTTTTACGGGTAATTATTCTAAATATGAATATAAATTATGATAATATATCAACTAAAGATGCTTAAAATGAAACAATTAAATGATTTCTTTAATCATGGTACACACAGATTAACTTAGCAACCAAGATTTTAATTTATCAGTGATTACTTTGTAATTATCAATATTCAGAATGATCACTCCTATTGAGATAATGTCATTATCTTAATTTAGATTGTATGATTTACGTAAATCAAGTTCAATTAATAATAAGTTACTTTTATATTACATTGAAGTAAAAATATAAGGAGAGATTATAAAATGCAAAAAGTACGTTCTGATATAATGACTCATCGTGGTTCTCACTATGATTTAGGAGTAAAGACTGCTCTTTGGTTACAAACCACTCCTTTATTAAAAAATCGAAATAAAGAATGGCGAAAGAGAATTCCACGTTTTGATATTGATGTCAAGGAAACCTATGATATATTTCAAATCTATTCGCCACAGATTTGGGAAGAAATAATTGGTATGCAAGATGTATTGAATCTACCTACAAAACAAATGATTTTAAATTTTGGCCATTATCGATTTACTGATTTAAAGGACAGTGGTTGCACAGTATATAAAGGTCGTGATTTTTTAGTCCGAAATTATGATTATCATCCTGCAACATATGATGGTAGATACTTATTATTTCAACCTAATGACGGGGGATTATCTCAAATAGGACCGACTTCAAGAGTGACTGGTAGAATGGATGGTATGAACGAGTATGGTTTAGTTATGGCATATAATTTTATGCATCGTAAAAAGCCTGCAAATGGATTTGTATGTTACATGGTTGGTCGGCTAATACTTGAAAATTGCAAAAATGTAACTGAAGCAATCAAATTTTTAAAGGAAGTACCGCATCGTAGTTCATTCAGTTATATACTAATGGATAGACATTCGAATTATGCCATTGTCGAAGTTACACCTCGATCAATAGATGTAAGGTATGAACATATATGCACAAATCATTTTGAATTGCTTACCCATGAAAATAGAAACTATACAAGAGAATCTAAAGAACGCTTAAATCGTGTAATAAATAAAACAACTCCTTCTACAAACAAAGATATCGCATTCAAATTATTTAACGACCCGCAATACGAAATCTATAGCAACCTATTTAAAAGTTGGTCTGGTACAATTCATACTTCACTATATGAACCTAATTCATTAATAGCATGGATGGCATTAGGTCAAAACAGTCATCCAACCTCAATCAATTTTTCTAATTGGTTAAAAGGAAAGAAATTGAATATAAATTACTTTGAAGGCGAAATAGATACACCATTAACTTTTGCCACATACTAATTAAAAATTCGACCCTATCTTGATAAATCAAAGGGTCGAATAATTTATATTATTTATTCAATTTTAATATCGCCATCTACAGTGTAAAATTCCAATATATTATCGCTATTTCCCACTTTTCCTTTATCGAAATATCGATTTTTAATTTCTTTATTTCCATGACCAGGATGAAGTTTAAGCAAAGTGTTTTTAGGTTTTTCGCCAAAATGATAATTAATATTACCTCTTTGTGTAGAAGCTTTTATATCATTGTTAGATTTCATGTCCGTCATAGAAATATCTCCTCTATTAACCAAGAAAACAGTATCACTTAATGTACTATTTTTAACATGAGTTATACCCTTATCAAGCTTCATACGACCTTCCCTGATTAAACAGTCTGTAATATAAAAATTTGCTTTAGAAGATTCGATGTTTACCTGATTGAGTTCAGATCGTTTAAGTTGTATAATTCTATCTGTTTCCAATGAAACATGTTTCAAATTCACTTGATTTAAATCAATTTCTCCCAATAACGATTGAATATTAAGAGATTTAAGGTCTTTTTCTGGTACAACAATTGTTAGCTTTCTATTGTTTGAGTGAAATGGATTAAAATTTAATCCATATCCTCTATCTACTGCACGTTTTTCTTTAATACTTAACCTTTTATTATTTTTTGTAACATTTATTTTATTATCTCCAGTAAAATAAACAGCTAATTTTTTTCCAGAAATTATATTAACATTGGTTGTTACTGTACTTATAGATAAATGTTCAATTTTGCTATTTATTGTTTTGGTATAATGTCGATTATCGTATTTATTTTTATCTATAGTAAACCACGTCATAGCACCACTAGCAAAGAAAATAATAAATATGATTAAACCACTAATAAAAAGCTTTTTCATTCTTTAACGCTTCCTTTAACAGTCTTTATATACCAAAGAAGATATTTCAAAATAAGTTTATGAATTATTTCACCAATTTTCAAAGTAATAACAATAAACATAATTCCTAAACCTGTAAAAGAAATTGAAAAAAACACATTACTTATAGCATTTTCGAAACCATGTAATACTGAATAAAATAATAAAACAAATGGTGCAAAGATAAAACAAATAGAAATAAGGAAACAGAATAGAATAAGTAATGCAATGATAACAACCGGTATTAAAATAATAAATAACGACAAAATACCAAGACTTAACGATGCTAGTATTGCTCTTACTATGTTTGCTAAGGTTGGTTTGTAACTAGCATAATGAATAGCACTTCTAGCTTTTACTTCTTTGGAAATATGATAAGGATCATTTAACTTTTTTATAATTTGTGATTCACTAATCCCTTTCAATTCTTCTTCATAGAACAAGTTTTCATACTTGTGCATAATACTATCTTTTTCTTCCCTAGGTAAATCATCTAAAGCTAATTCTAATTCATTTAAGAAGGTTATTTTATCCATATTTACGCACGCTCTCAATCTGAACTAAAAAATATCTAATACTTTTTGATTATTATTTACTAAAGAACTCAATTCTTTTAACAATGTTATCTTTATATAAAATGTTTAATTTTAATTTATTAAAACGGTCTACATAAGTCATTGAGTGATAATTTTTCCCTACTTTATTAATCTTGTAGTTTTCTCCCAATTTATTGATGACTTTATCAATTGGGTCACCCATTTTAATACCAAAATTTGTTTCAACTTTATCATCTTTGACTAAAACCATGCCTTTAACCTTATGCGTTTTATTTTTTACTTTTACTGTAAAATCTTTATGATTTTTATCATTGTAAAAGGTATATCTATCTAATTTAATTTTCTTATTAACCACAAATCCTTTTTGATTAAAACCATGATTTAAACTAATTTGATTCACACTGTAACCAGATAAATCCACAGATTTTATACTTTTGTAATAAGTCAAACCTATCAATAAAGAAATAGCTCCAGTTAAAAAAATAGCGAATATTAACCATCTACTTTGAATTCGCACCTGAGTCACCACTTTCACTCTTGTTCTAATTAATATAGCATATGCACAATGTAGTTTCATCTAACAAGATAGTCACATTATTTAATATACATATATTAAGTTACTTTAATTTCTTTAAACTCAAAAAATTGATATAACATTTTAAATTATTCAAGGGAGGGGTTTTATATAAGAAATTTAGAAACTTATTTTAATAAAAGTCAAACACTCAATGAATTCATTAATAAAATACAAGAAAGTAAAGACAATTTATTATCCATTTATAATTTCTTCCACCTGCCACTTAATGATGCACGTTTAAATCAATTAAGAGAATCGAATTATTATAAGGTGCTTATAATTAAAGAGGATTGGTGTGGCGATGCCATGATGAACATTCCAATATTAAAGCATACTATTGAATTTCTGAACATCATAGCAAGAGTATTTCATAGAGATGATGATACACATCTGATTGATCAATATTTAACAAATGGTAAATCAAGGGCTATCCCTATCTTTGTCTTCATGAACGATTCATTCGAACAATTGACAGTTTGGAGACCAAGAGCAAAAAAGTACAAAGTTTTGTCAATAAAATTAGAAGTAATAAATTGCCAGATAAAACCCATCCTAATTTTGATTTTTACTCAATAATTAATCAACTTTTATATAAATAAAACGAGTGGGACAGAACTCATCATGAATTCTACGTCCCACCCTATAAAATACGCCTCATAAATTTTAGTTAATGACTAAACAATTTTTATATGTTTAAATCACTTAACTAACTTCTCCACATTTTACTATTTAAATATCCCTCTTTGATGCATATAACATATTTGCAATAAATAAGACCACTATTGATGCAATAGAGATAAACCATTGCCAATTAGAGAATTTAATCTCACCAGTCATTTTTTCAGTTAAATACGTAAATGGTATATATTTAAATGAATCCTGAATATCATCGCCAATATTCGGAATCATTGGAATAAATGGCTGAATAAACGGAACGATGAGTATTAAAAAAATACCTAGAGTAAATATGACAGCAGGTTTTTCTACTATTAAAGTGATTAGTAATAAGAATAATCCAAAGAATAAAAAGAAAATAAGGTAAAACCAAATATTATTTAAAAATCTATCTCCATCCATTTTTTCACTTTTAGTTGTAGATTGTATAATAATTATTACCAAGTAGTGAATAATTGTAAATAAGAATGAAATTAATACAATAGATACTGTTTTAGTAATGATATAGCCCATTCTGCTAGTTATTCTGCTCATAAACAATTGTATAGTACCTTGTGAGTAATCTCTTGTTATTGTTTTTATAATGAATAAAAGACCAGCAAACAAGAAAAGCCAATTAGCTAAATTAAAAACCATATCTATATTAACTTTATGTGCAGAACTATAATTTGCCATCATGCTAGCTTGGAATACCGTCATTCCAATTACAAGTATAAATGCTAAATAAGTATACGGACTTTTAAGTATACTAATTAAATCATATTTGACTAATTGTAAGCTCTTCATTATTTATCACCTCTTTGATTAATATTAAAGTAAGTATCACGTAGTGAACTTTTACGTGTTTCAATATATTTTGGATAAATATCTAGTTGGGATAACGATTTAAGTAACTCTCTATAATCATTTTGAGCTTTAATGATAATTTCTCCCGATTCTTTTTGAGACTGCTGTACTTTAAAGTTTTCAGAAAGAGAATCTAAAGCTTTATTAAAGTCATCTTTTTGTAAAGTAAGAATAGTACTATCCTCTGGTCCCCCATCTTTCATATCTACATCTTGAACGAACTTACCATCTCTAAGAAATACTGCTCTATCACAAATCAATTCAATGTCTTCTAATTTATGACTTGAGATTAATATTTTCATTTCTAATTGTTGAACAAGTGATTGAATTGTCTTTAATACATCTATCGAACCATCTGGATCCATACCATTTGTAGGTTCATCTAAAATTAAGTATTTAGGTTTATTCATTAATGAAACTGCAATTGATAATTTTTGTTTCATTCCCATTGAATATTTGTTAACTTTTTTCTTGATATATGGTTTCATTCCAAAAGCTTCAATAATATGATTTGCATATTCCTTATCGAAACCATCGCCTAATACTTGTGCAAATAATTTTAAATTAAATAAACCTGTCTTGTTTCCATATAACTTAGGATGCTCAATTAAATAACCAACATTCTCACTTTTAGGCATGTCGACTTTCCCTTGATAGTTAATGATGTTATTATTCATGACCTTCATCAAAGTTGTTTTACCAACTCCATTTTTACCGATAAGACCAACGATTTGACTCTCGCCGAAATCAAAATCTATATCGTCTAAAACAGTATTTTGACCATATTTTTTGGTAATATGTTGTAATTTCATCATAGACCTCCTTAAAAATGTTAATACTTTATTTTTTTAATTTGAATCAAATAATTAATGACTAAGAAAATGCTACTTACAACTAATAGACCATAATTTAAGAAATATGAGTATATCATTGGGATATGGCTATCATTGTGTGTAAGATAATTGATTAAGATAAAAATGACCGATAAAGTAAATGGCAGAACCACCATAATTCCTACAATATAAGCTATATATGGAATATCTCGATCTTTACGTTCAGTACTCTTACTAAACGCTATAGGTATAGAAAAGAAATTCCCTACTATGAATGAAAAAGTCGTCGAAAAATAAATCGAATCTGTTTTTATTGTGCTTGTGTTGTATCCATATAAACTAATGATAAGCGCACCTATAAAAGTTAATAAAATGCATGTCATGTAATTAGCGTTAAGCAAATCTCTCTTTGATACAGGCAAACTATAAAAGAAATAATATGAAGATGAACCACCTAATCTACGATTAACTCTGAATAAATGACCTATATCTATCAAACATATCATCGTCAGTATTAATCCGATTGGTCCTGAGATAATTGAATATAGTGGTGTATCTTTATTTAACAAATGATAAATGGGAAAGAATAAAAGCAATAATGCGTAAATAATTAGTGTCCAACTACGTAATTTTAAGTTTCTAATCATTAATTGCTTCATAGTTAAATCTCACTTTGTATTTTGAATTTGTATTTCGTTTATGTTTACTTTTTTCTAAATAAATCATCAATTGTTCTATAGATGCATCTTTTATTTCAACACCACTACCAAACAATTCATTAAATGTTTGATAATATTCTGTTAAACCAATATAGCCTGTTTGCTTACTTTCTTTGTAAATCAAAAGTTCGTCCAACTCTTCATCTAAGTCTTCATTAGAACCACTAACGATTTTGTATTTTTGCGATAGTTTATCCCTAGACTCATTGAATATGATTTCACCCTCACTGAGAAAAACGATATAATCTGCAATTTTTTCCAAATCAGAAATAATATGTGTTGAAAAGAAAACTGTTTTATTTTCATCTATCAATTCTTGTTGAATAATTTCAAGTAATTCATTTCTTATTAATGGGTCTAACCCTGAAGTTGGTTCATCTAAGATAAATAATTCTGCATGATGACTGAATGCAATTGCTAACGATAGTTTCATTTTCATACCGGTTGAGAAAGTTTTTATTTTATTTTTATATGGCAGCTGAAAAAATTTTAAATACTTTATAAATATTTCATGATCCCAACGATCATAAAAAGGGGCAATGATATTTTCTAATTTTTTTACTGTCCATTTTTGATTAAAATAAATCTCAGAATACACAAATCCAATTTTATTTTTTATTTCACGAGGATGAATTTTTATATCTTTCTCAAAAACAGAGATTGTACCACTTTCAGATTGAATTAAATCCATAATTAATCGTATTATTGTAGTTTTCCCCGCACCATTTCCACCTATAAAACCTGTAACATATCCTTTAGGAACATTGAAGGAGACATCTTGCAATTGAAATGCGTTAGATCGATAATTAACATCTTTAAGTTCTATCGCGTTCATTAGTCGTCCTCCTCATAAATCATAGTCAATATTTCTATTAATTCCTCTAAAGGCATTCCAATTGTTTTGGCTTCTTTTGACATAGAGTGAGCTAAATTTTCAATAACAAAAAATTGCTTTTCCTTTAGAATAGAATTATCTTGTTCCTTTACAAAGGTTCCTTTACCTCTAATAGTTGTTACAAATCCATCTTTTTCCAAATCTTCATATGCTCGTTTTGTCGTTATTAAACTCACTTTTAAATCTTTAGCTAACTCACGCATTGATGGAAGATGTTCACCAGGGGAAACATAACCTTTCAAAACATTTTCTTTAATTTGTTGCTTAATCTGTTCATATATAGGACTTTCACTATTGTTCTTCAAAATTATTTTCATTGATGTCCCCCTTTTCTTCTGTATATACATAATATATACAATATACACACTTTTGTAAAGTGATTTCGAAAAATTAGTAGAAATCTCTATTTCATCAGGAATATACTGTATATATCATCTATATACAAAAAGGATGAAACTGAATTCATTTGAATTCTACATTTCACCCTAAAATTAAATATTTCACCAAATTTCGTAAAGCAATTACTAAAATTCTTTTAAAATTACTGTTAAAATAGCAAAACAAACTTCATCTGTTTGATTTAATATACTTAAAACTTAAAATAATGTTTGAAGTTTTATCATATGAATGTATCTATTTTTTTTTACGCTCATTATGTCTATTAATAAAAGCACAAATCATAAACATAATTGCTGCTAACAATAATTTTATACCTTGTGAATCGTGATCTGTCGCTTGTAAATAATACCCTACTATAAATAGTACAATAGCTAATCCAACAAATATTTTAGTCAAGTGTTTCATTTATTTCACCTCAGTAATATAAAAGTATATCAAATTAAAACAAAACTATGAACCACACTCAATAGCATCACTTTATATAATATTGTTTGCGGTCTATTTAGTACAATGTTACAATTTAATTGTATCCACGTATTATACTACACAACCCCAAGTCTGGTACCAGCAGACTTGGGGTTTTTTGGTCATCTATTTGCCTTTCCATTTTATTTCCAACCAAATACGAAAGACAATGAGTATGCCACCGGTAATTAATGTAATGATTCCATCTTGCCACCACGTCATTATACTACACCTCCCAAAAAGATGAGTGTCATATAATATGATGACCTATCAATAGTTTAACATAAAAACAGAACGTATGTTCTGTTTTTGATAGATAATTTTTAATTTATATCTTTAGTACAACCCTTTATCTTTAAAGCAATACAAGATAATATATATATAAACACATTATTGAAAAGAGGTTAAGACAATGATGAATCCATTAGCCCAAAAATTGAATGATGAAATAAAGCAATCAAGTCCAGAAGTATTAGATATGATGTCACAATTAGGTAAAGATATGTTTTATCCAAAAGGAATTTTATCGCAATCTGCCGAAGCAAAACGCACAACATATAATGCTACTATTGGTATGGCAACCAAAAAAGAAGGTAAAATGTACGCAAATTCACTTAACCAAATGTTTAATGACCTTACACCGGATGAAATTTTCCCATATGCACCTCCTCAAGGTGTAGAGGAATTACGTGATTTATGGCAGAAAAAAATGCTTAAAGAAAATCCCGACTTAAAGTCTAAATCTATCTCTCGTCCCATCGTTACAAATGCTCTCACGCACGGTCTTTCTCTAGTAGCTGATTTATTTGTAGATACAGATGATACCGTCTTATTACCGACACACAACTGGGGCAATTATAAACTTGTATTTAGCACACGTCACGGTGCTCATATCGATACGTATTCTATTTTTGATAACTCAGGTCACTTCACTACATCTGAACTTGTAAAAACATTAAAAGAATATAAAAAAGACAAAGTGATTATTATTTTAAATTATCCTAATAACCCAACTGGTTACACACCAAATAAAGAAGAAGTTAATACTATTGTAAATGCAATTGAAGAACTAGCTAATAAAGGTACTAAAGTAGTAACTGTTGTCGATGATGCATACTATGGGTTATTTTATGAAGAAGTTTACCAACAGTCGATTTTCACGGCTTTAACACAGGTGAAATCTTCAAACCTTTTACCAGTGCGTTTGGATGGAGCTACTAAAGAATTCTTCTCTTGGGGGTTCCGCGTTGGCTTTATGACGTTTGGAATTGATCATGAAACGTTAAAAAATGCGCTAGAAGCTAAAGTAAAAGGATTAATTCGTAGCAATATTTCAAGTTCTCCACTACCTTCTCAAAGTGCAATCAAACATGTACTTAAACATCATGAGCAATTTGATAAAGAAATCGATCAAAATATCAATATTTTAAAAGAACGCTACGAAGTAACTAAACAAGTAGTGTATGATAATAAATATGCCAAATATTGGCAAGCCTATGACTTTAATTCAGGATACTTTATGTCATTGAAATTAAATCAAGTCGATCCAGAAGAATTACGTGAACATTTAATTAATAACTATTCAATTGGTATTATTGCTTTAAATAGCACAGATATTCGTATTGCCTTTAGTTGTGTAGAAAAAGAAGATATTCCTTATGTCTTTGAGTCTATTGCTAATGCAATTGATGATATTAAATAAGTTTGAGGCTGGGATTATGAATAGAGAGCATTCATAATCCTAGTTCTATTCTTATCTTGATTTTTATGCTCTTGAAAACTATGTGATAAAACCTTTTAATTTAATTTGATATGACATTATATGTACAAAAAAATATTAATTATTATTTTCTTCGGATATAATTTTTAAGAATATTCACAATTTCGTTAGTCGACACTTTAATAATTTATTGTTTTCTTTTTGTGTGATTTAAGTACAAAAGCTAAAACGAATAAATTGATACTCAGTACATTAGTTTTTGACTTTTGATTTCTATCTCCATTATCTCGAAGTTGAGTATCTGTGATTTTTCTACAATGATTATTTATCAAATAACTACACTCGCCACCCTATTCTTTAAGTTTTTAATATAGAAAAAGTGTGGATTGTACATCCACACTCTATGACTAACTATTCTCTTATTTTATTTCTAAATAATCCTAATAAACCTAATCCAGTAAGTAACATTATTAAAGCAGGATTTTGAATATCTTTTGTTTTACCTGTTTCCGGTAATTTATCTTGTACATCATTGTTATTATCTTTCTTGGAAGTTGTTGTAATTTTGTCTTCTTTGTCTTTCTTAGTTATTTTTGTGTCTTTCTCGTCTTTGCCGCTTTTTGGTATTACTGGGCTTTTCTCCTCTCTATCTTTCTTCAAAGTTTTTGTGATTTTCTTTTCTTTGTCTTTTTTTGGTGTTTTTGTGTCTTCGTCTTTCTCGACTTTACCGTTACTTGGTATTACTGGTTTTTTCTCTTCTCTATCTTTCTTTGGTGTTTTTTTGTCTTTAGATTCTTTCTCGTCTTTATCTTTCTTTAGTGTTTTTGTGTCTTCGTCTTTCTCGTTTTTGGTAATTTGTGTATTTGTTACTGAAGTATTTGCTTGATTTTGTTCTTTTCCATTCACTTCATCTTTATTTTGATTGGTTGTTTCAACAACTTTATTTGTATTATTATCTTGTTGATTATTTTCAACTATAGGTGATTGTGCAGTGCTAATTTTACGATAAATAAACTTAGTAATTCCGTCACTCACAGAAGTTCTATAATGTTGGTACCCAGGAATTTTCACCGGTTGCCTTTCTGAAGCAGGGGTTTTAGCATCTTCCACAGCATCTTTAATAATATTTCCTTGATCATCTAGCCAGACAGTTACATAAAGAATTGGAAGTTCATATGACGCATCGTATTCTTCTTCATCATTATTATTTTGATCTGTTGTTATGGCTGTGGCATCTGTATTTTCAGTATTATTTGTAGGTGCTGTCTGTGAAGTTTTTGGTGATGTTCCTTGATTTTGGTTTGCAGTATTTTCATCCGCATACACAGTTACGTTACTGTTAAATAAATAGAGTGCCAATGTTAATGCACTTGCTGTACCATATCTTAAAGTTTTCTTACTTAAATATGTTTGAATTAATTTCGAATTATTAGGTTTGTTGTCTTTCATAGTTGTATGTGCCTCCTAATTTTTTGATTTAAATTAAACTTCGATATCAAATGCTTATGATACTGATTTACAGTGTGAGCATAATCGATAAAATATACACAATACGTTATTTAATTTATAATATATCATGTATTTTAATTTTTCACAATTTAATTTCCCCTAATAATACTAAAGACTTTTTATTACTTTCAACATTGAAATAACACTTTTATAACTGCATTAAAATCGTTGATTTCTTAGAGTTTTACTGACTAAACATTATAACTTTACTATATAGTGATTTATCTGATGATTTTTTAATTACGAATATTTTAACCCATACCTAAAAAAGCTTCTCAAAAGTCTATTCAACTTTTGAGAGGCTTGATAGTAATTTAAATTAAATACTTATATTGATGTCTAAAATCAATAAAATATTTACATCATACCTGGCATGCCACCCATTCCAGGTTGTTCATTATTTTCTGGCTCTGGAATACTAGCAACGACTGCTTCAGTTGTTAAGAACATAGCAGCTACACTTGCTGCATGTTGTAACGCTGAACGAGTTACTTTAGTTGGATCTACTATACCTTCTTCTAACATATTAACCCATTCATTTGTTGCTGCATTGAAACCAACGCCCGCTTCAGCATGTTTTAAACGTTCAACAATAATTGAACCCTCTAATCCTGCATTTTCAGCAATTTGTCTAACAGGTGCTTGTAATGCTTTTAATACGATATTAACACCTGTTTCAACATCACCTTCTGCTTTAATTTCACTTACTTTTTGATATATATTGACTAACGCAGTACCACCACCAGCAACGATACCTTCTTCCACCGCTGCACGTGTTGAATTTAATGCGTCTTCAATTCTTAGTTTACGTTCTTTAAGTTCTGTTTCACTTGCAGCCCCTACTTTGATAACAGCTACGCCACCAGCTAGTTTTGCTAAACGTTCCTGTAATTTTTCTTTATCAAACTCTGAATCAGTTTCTTCAATTTGCGCTTTAATTTGACCTACACGAGCATCAATATTATTTTCATCACCATTACCATCTACGACTGTTGTGTGATCTTTAGTCACTTCAACTTTATTTGCAGTACCTAGCATATCAAGAGATGCATCTTTAAGTTCTAAACCTAAATCATCAGTAATGACTTGAGCACCAGTTAATATTGCTAGGTCTTCTAACATTGCTTTACGTCGATCACCAAATCCTGGAGCTTTAACTGCTACAGCAGTAAATGTTCCGCGCATACGGTTTAAAACAATATTAGTAAGCGCATCACCTTCTACTTCATCCGCAACAATTAAAATAGGTCGACTAGACTGCACAACTTGTTCTAATAATGGAAGAATATCTTGGAATGATGAAATTTTCTTATCCGTTACTAATATATATGGACGTTCTAATTCAGCTATCATTTTATCTGAGTCAGTTACCATATATGGTGATTGATAACCACGATCAAATTGCATTCCTTCAACTACTTCTAATTCTGTATTAAACCCATTTGATTCTTCAATAGTGATAACGCCATCGTTACCTACTTTATCCATTGCTTCAGAAATGTAGCGACCGATTTCTTCATCTGCTGCTGAAATAGCTCCAACTTGCGCTATCTCGTTCTTATTTTCAACCTTTTGAGAAATCTCATGAAGCGCTTCTATAGCCACTTGCACTGCTTTGTCAATACCTTGTCTTAAGCCTACAGGATTTGCACCACTTGTAACATTCTTAAGACCTTCCTGAATCATTGATTGTGCTAAAACTGTTGCTGTAGTTGTACCGTCCCCAGCGATTTCATTTGTTTTATTCGCAACTTCCTGCACTAATTTTGCACCCATATTCTCATATGGATCTTCTAACTCTATTTCCTTAGCAATTGTTACACCGTCGTTTGTAATTAAAGGTGTTGTATAATCCTTATCTAGAACAACATTTCGCCCTTTAGGTCCAATTGTAACCTTTACAGCGTTTGCTAATTTATCAACGCCACGTAACATTGCTTGACGCGCATCTTCAGAGAATTTAAGATCTTTTGCCATAGTCTAAACAACCTCCACTTATTAAATCATTTAATTAATATTTAAAATTCGCTCTTTATTCTATAATAGCTAATATATCTTCTTCATTTAAAATTAAATATGTTTTGTCGCCACGTTTTACTTCAGTACCTGCATATTGTTGGAAGACGATTGTGTCACCTTCACTGACTTGAGGAGCAACTTGTGTGCCATTGTCTAATAAACGACCTTGTCCAACTGCAATGATCACACCTTCATTTGATTTTTCTTTAGCGCTATCTGTTAAAACGATGCCACTTTTAGTTGTTTGTTCTTGCTCTTTCTTCTCAATAATCACACGATTTCCTAATGGTTTAAGCATGATTGTTCCTCCTTCATTTACATGTGATTTAGCACTTTGATATATAGAGTGCTAATCTGATTTTAATATTAATCAAAATTGGTCAATATATCAAGCCAAAAGGATTATTAATTTTGTACTTAACCTTTATTTACGATAAAATACATAATATACATATATAGATGGAGGGAAATTATGAAAAGGTTATGGGTATCCCTATTAACCGTTCTATTCTACGGTTTAGCTCAAATACTACCTGGGTTGGTTTTAGGTAGCCATTTACTTGGAGATATGTCTAAAATGCAAACTGCCCAAACAATGAGTATCATGCAAGTATCTATCTTTATCATCGCTGCATTGTTAATCATTTTCATGCAAGCAACCATTAAAAATCCTACTCAATTAGAACAAGGACATAAGGAACCTAAAAGATATATTTTCGCCTGGGTTCTATTAGGATTTTGTATTGTGATGATTTACCAAATCATCATCAGTATAATTTTATTTGCCATCAATGGCAGTCCGCAAAGAAGTCCAAACACTGAAAGGTTAATGGCTATTGCTAAGCAAATGCCGATATTTATCGTTTTAATATCCATAGTAGGTCCCATTTTAGAGGAATACGTTTTTCGTAAAGTTATCTTCGGAGAATTGTATAACTTTATAAAGGGATCACGTGTGGTAAGCTTTATCATTGCTTCTATAGTAAGTTCTCTAATATTCGCTTTAGCACATAATGACTTCAAATTTATACCGGTATATTTTGGAATGGGAGTCATTTTCTCACTTGCTTATGTTTACACAAAACGAATTGCTGTACCTATAGGCATACACATGCTTATGAATGGTTCGGTTGTATTAACTCAAGTTGTGGGTGGAGATTCTATTAAAAAATTGCAAGAACAAGCAACATTTATATTCCATCTTATATTTTAAAATAAAAGCATCTCATCATGTATAAATTAATTATCATACATGGCGAGATGCTTATTTTATTACTTTTTTCTTCTAAAGATATATAGTCCAGTGACTCCTAGAAAAATTCCAATTATTGCAATACTTAACGATAAAAGACTTCGATGTATTTTCTTTTTCTTATCATAATCTTTGGAGTGTCCATCATTATTTGTTGTTATCTCATCTGCACTATGGTTTTTGAAGGCGCTATGATTTTTATCTTCTTTATCCGTAGGTTTTTTAAGTTCTGGCATTGAGCCGATTTCTCCTGTAATTAAAGCTAAAACCTGATCATCTAAATTTTCATAGTATTTACTAGAATTAAGTGGATTAAAATATTGAAATCTGAAATAGCTTGTCCCTTTTTGTAATGAATTTAAATATTCATTTCCTCTAAATGATTGCTTTCTAAACAAGCTATAAATGTCACTATCTGTCACCTTTCCATCTAATTGATTCAAATTTTTTACTTGATTAATCAAAAACGGATTGTACTTATAAGCACCCGTGGCTAATTGTCTGAATCTGCTAATTAATGAATTGGTATTATCGCTACTATTCATTCTATGTTCGGTATTATTTTGAGATTTAAAAAAGCCATTTTTGTTCCATATAAATTGATTTATATTATTTTGATTTCTATGACCTGAATTAGAATTAATAATATTTTGTTGACGTTTAAAAGGCGCACCATCTCCACTAGTACGTGTATGACTAATATTATTGTTTATATTGTTTTGATTTGTTTGATTGTATTTAGGCCTTTGGGGTTGATTCGTATTACTTTGAGAAGGTCTATTTGTATTTCCTTTAGTATTACCAGGTTTTTTTCCGATATGTGAACCCTTACCTGAACTTGTATCAGAGTCTGAATCACTATCTGAATCTGAGTCACTTCCTGAATCCGAGTCACTATCTGAATCTGAGTCACTGTCTGAATCTGAGTCACTATCTGAGTCTGAATCACTATCTGAATCTGAGTCACTATCTGAATCCGAATCACTGTCTGCATCTGAGTCACTATCTGAATCCGAGTCACTGTCTGCACCTGAGTCACTATCTGAGTCCGAATCGCTGTCTGCATCTGAGTCACTATCTGAGTCAGAGTCACTGTCTGAATCTGAGTCCGAATCACTATCTAAATATGTGTCAATGTCTGAATCTGAATCACTATCTGAAACGATATCTGTGTCTAAATCATTATCCGAATTCATACTATTTCCTGTGCGACTAGTGTCATTCACTTCATTGATAGTATTACTCTTAGCTGTATTCTTATCAATCCGGTCTTTAGAAAAATTAATGTCAATAGGATGACTACCCTCAGCATGTGCTTGGTGACTGAATAATGATGTAGTTACCATGAAAGCAAAGCCCGTAAGCATAAATGAATGTTTAATGTTAAACTTTTTCATAAATTCAACCACCTCCCCATTACAATCTTTTGTTAGTTCAAGTATATAAAAAAACTAAGCATTTTGCATTTAAATATGATTATTGAAAATTAATATTAATAAAGTTGAAACGTAAAAGTAACTATTTGTAAACAACAGAATTCAAGAATATTTTTATTTTAATTATTACTTGATAATTAAATGTAAGCTAAAGCTTTACCCTAAGCCTAACAAAATTTCAAAATTTATGTTAGTTCAATATAGTTGTATGTATAGATTAACATGATTAAATTTTAGATATTTTAAATGAAATTTTGCCTTTAACTGGCAATTTTAGTATCTTATAACTAAAACGATAGGCGGGTGAATATATTGAAAATCCAAATACTTCAATTCAATGTAGAACGTGGAAATGTTGATAAAAATATGCAAAATATCAAAACTAAGTTTAATCAATATTTAGATAAAGATACCAGTGTCGTCGTGCTTCCAGAAATGTGGAATAACGGTTATGCATTAGAAGAATTAGAACAAAAAGCTGATAAAAATCTTAAAAACAGCTCTCTCTTTATAAAAGATTTGGCACATACATTTAATGTAGACATCATTGCAGGTTCAGTGTCAAATATAAGAGAAAACCATATATATAATACTGCTTTTGCAATTAATAAAAACGGAGAATTGATTAATGAATATGACAAAATACATCTCGTGCCAATGTTACGTGAGCCAGACTTTTTATGTGGTGGAAATGTAGTCCCTGAACCTTTTTATTTATCTAATCAAACACTTGTGACGCAAATCATTTGTTATGACTTGCGATTTCCAGAGATATTGCGCTATCCAGCTAGAAAAGGTGCTAAAATTGCTTTTTATGTAGCGCAGTGGTGGCCTAGCTCAAGACTAGATCATTGGTTATCATTACTAAAAGCGAGAGCAATCGAAAATGATATTTTTATTGTAGCTTGTAATAGTTGTGGTGAGGATGGTCACACCAATTATGCTGGAAATTCAATTGTCATTAATCCTAATGGTGAAATTTTAGACCATTTAGATGATAAAGAAGGTGTACTAACAACACATATCAATGTAGACTTAGTAGATCAACAAAGAGAATATATTCCAGTTTTCAGAAATCTAAAACCACATCTTTATAAATAGCATAGTTAAAGCCGTGAGCTTGGGAGAGACTCACGGCTTGATAACTTATTATTAAGGGAATGTTTTTACAGTTATTTTTTCAATCTATTTTTTGGGGATGTTATTAATTATGAAAAAATTTTAGTGAATTTATCTATTTAACATGATAAATTGAATGTTGTTTACGATAGCTTACATGCTAGAAATAATTACCTATTTAAGGTAGCTAAGAATAATACGTAACACTGAGTCCAAGGAAACTACAGCTACTAGCAAATGCTTCTCACTTGCTTAGTTTATATTAGTAAATTATTAAGTTGGGATGGCTCAACAACTCACTAATAATATTAATTATACGAAGAAAACAAAGTTACAAAAGTTACAATAGACTCATTCAAAAATTATTTTTTGAATTTATTAACTGTATCGATAATCCATTTTACTAAATCACCGATTGTAGAAATGATATCTGCTGCCATTATAACTTCACTCCTTTCGAATTAAGGTAATGGATACGAATGAATTTAACATTCACTCGACTAGATTAAGCAAATTTTTCAACTATCTTTCAATCACATCTCTGTGATATGAGTCTATTAAAACATGATTTTTCCATTTAAAGATTAAAATTTCGTAAATAGCAATATTTAGTACTCAACTGTAAAACTAAATATGGTAAAATATCTAATAGCACTTAATTAAAACACTTAGGTATATTTTTTTAACAGTTAGGCATGCTTTCTAAAAAATGTTGCGCAAAATTGTATAATGACACTTGAGGAGAGTAGTAAACAAGTGAAAATCATCGATAAAAAAATTGAGCAATTTGCTCAATATTTACAACGTAAAAATAACTTAGATCACATACAGTTTCTAAAAGTTCGTTTAGGGATGCAGGTCGTTGCTGGTAATATTGAAAAAACAGTGGTTCTATATGGACTATCTTATTTTTTTGATTTGCTCATTTTTACATTTTTAACTCATATTAGTTACTTTCTATTAAGAATATTTGCTCATGGTGCACATGCTAAAACATCTCTTCAATGTCATATACAAAATATTCTTTATTTTATATTTATACCTTGGCTAGTGCTACATTTTTCTCTTGGTACAAATATATTTTATTTTTTAGCCATAATTAGTTTTTTATTAGTAATATCTTTTGCACCGGCTGCAACAAAGAAACAACCTATACCTAAACATTTACTTAAGAAGAAAAAGGTACTCTCCATATTAAGTTTTATCATAATCATAACAATCGCTTTAACACTAGAAGAAGTATTCAAAAAAAATGTAATCTCGGGTGTTGTAATAGAGTCTATTACACTTTTACCAGTATTTTTTCCTAAGGAGGATTAACAGATATGAATTTATTAGGTGGCTTACTTTTAAAATTATTTTCTAACTTTATGGCAGTAATTGGTAACGCAGCAAAATACAACCCTTGTGCTAGTTATCTCGATGAGCCACAAGTGCCAGAAGAATTAACTAAACTCGATGAGTAGAATTTAGTAGAAAGAGTGTATTCAATGGATGAGCTTAACTTTTTATTATTTGCAGCTATACAGATATTTCTTTTGGTTTGGGTTATAAAAACTATTGCTAATATTAAATTTGTAAGAAAGGATTATATTTTCATTACTGGAATTATAATCCTTTCTGCAATATTATATAATGTTTATGCAAGCCAAGCACTTGTACTTGTAGTAATAATGATTATAATTTTCTTCTATTCAAAAGTAAGATGGTATTCTATAGTTATTGTGTTAATGAGTACTTTGTTGTCATATTTAACAAATTTTATTACAGTAGTCATCTCTTTATATACTGAAGATATAATACATAATATTTATTTATTTACTATCTTTCATTTATTAATTTATATCATTTTATCTTTAATTTTGGCGCATTTATTTAAACACTTATTAATTAAGCTTAGGTATATTTATTTATATATAAGCAAAAGATATTACTTTATTATATCTTTTGTATTAGCTATTGCTTTTATATACTTCTATATAATTTCACAAACTAATTTACAAGAAAATAATAGTTTGAAATTTTATGCCATCATTTTTGTTTCTGTTATCGTATTTTTGAGTTTAGTTATATTATTGTTATCGGCTTTCGCCCTACGTGAAATGAAATATAAACGTAAGCTACAAGAAATCGAAGCATATTATGAATACACGTTACGTATAGAAAGCATTAACAATGAAATGCGTAAGTTCCGACATGATTATGTGAATATCCTCACCACTCTTTCAGATTACATTAGAGAAGATGATATGCCTGGATTACGTAAATATTTTAATGAAAATATCGTTCCAATGAAAGATAAATTAAAAACTCGCTCTATTAAAATGAATGGTATTGAAAAGTTGAAAGTGAGAGAAATTAAAGGGCTGATTACTACTAAAATTATTCAAGCTCAAGAAAAACGTATTCCAATTAGTATTGAGGTTCCTGATGAAATTGATCGTATCGATATGAATACTGTTGAGCTTAGTCGTATTATCGGTATTATAGTTGATAATGCTATTGAAGCTTCAGAAAATCTTGAGGAACCACTCATCAATATCGCATTCATTGATAATGAGGAATCTGTCACTTTTATCGTTATGAATAAATGTAGTGATGATATCCCTAAAATTCATGAGTTGTTTGAACAAGGTTTTTCTACTAAAGGTGATAATCGCGGTTTAGGTTTATCAACTTTAAAAGAACTGACAGACTCAAACGAGAATGTTTTATTAGATACTGTCATCGAAAATGGTTACTTTGTACAAAAAGTAGAAATAAATAATAAGGAATCATAAGGATGTGTAGAATTAAATGAAAATTTTTGTTTGTGAAGATGACCAAAGACAAAGAGAACATATGGTATCAATCATTAAAAACTACATAATGATTGAAGAAAAGCCAATGGAGTTAGCTTTAGCAACAAATGATCCTTATGAGGTCTTAGAGCAATCAAAAGAACTTAATGACATTGGTTGTTACTTCCTTGATATTCAATTAGAAGCTGATATGAACGGTATTAAATTAGCCAGTGAAATTCGTAAACATGATCCTGTTGGTAATATTATATTTGTAACCAGTCACAGTGAGCTGACTTATTTGACATTTGTTTATAAAGTGGCTGCTATGGATTTTATTTTTAAAGATGATCCATCTGAATTAAAAATGAGAATCATAGATTGTCTTGAAACAGCACATACACGACTCAAATTATTATCAAAAGAAAGTAATGTAGATACGATTGAGTTAAAGCGGGGAAGTAATTCAGTATACGTTCAATATGATGATATTATGTTTTTTGAATCATCTACGAAATCTCATAGGCTCATTGCACATCTTGATAATCGACAAATTGAATTTTATGGAAATTTAAAGGAATTAGCACAGCTTGATGAACGTTTCTTTAGATGTCATAACAGTTTTGTGATAAACAGGCATAATATTGAATCTATTGACTCAAAAGAACGTATTGTTTACTTTAAGAATGGCGAAAATTGTTTCGCTTCAGTACGTAATGTTAAAAAAATATAATGAAACACCCATCTTTACGATATGAAATTGTAAAGATGGGTGTTTGACTTATTTCTTATATTTTAAATCAATTATAGTCTTTTATATCTTCTTTTGTTGGCAAACTTTCAATAGCACCATGTTTCGTTGTTGTAAGTGCTGCGACACGATTACTAAACGCTAGTATATCCTTGCCCTTTTCCTTAAATAAATCTTTACATTCAGAATGCCGAGACTCGAGTATGCAATAAATAATAGCACCTATAAATGCGTCACCAGCACCAGTTGTATCAATTGCTTGTACTTGATACCCCTCATGATGAATACGATAATCATCTTTGGTATAAATAGTTGCACCTTGCGCTCCTTGTGTATAAATCACTACATTAACTTGACCTCTAAATAAAGATTGAATCGCTTCATCTTCATTCCTCTTACCAGTAATAAATAATAATTCTTCATCAGATATTTTAACAATATGTGCTTTAGGTATGAACGCATTTATTGTACGTTGACATTCGAGTTTATCTTCCCATAAAGGTAAGCGTACATTAGGGTCAAAAACAATAGTACCATCTACTGACTCGAATTTTTCAATCATTTTCTCATGGGCATATTTCATGTCACTCTCTATTAAATCTACAGAACAAAAATGTAAAATATCGTCTTGGAATACTTGAATATCATCAATATTTTCAGGTTGATATAACATATCTGCAGAAGGTTTACGATAAAATGAGAAATCTCTTTGACCATCATCTTGAAGGCTGACAAATGCCAATGCAGTATTTGCTTTATTAGTTCGCTTAATATATTGCGTACCTACGCCAAGTTGTTCAATTGTTTCTACAATGATATCACCAAACGCGTCATTCCCTAGTTGTGTTATCATTTCTGATTTTCCACCTAATTTACTTACTGTAGCCGCTACGTTACACGGTGCGCCACCAACTTGTCGACTAAATTGTTCAACATCTTTTAATTTTGAATGCGTTACGTTTGGTATGAAATCAATTAATGCCTCTCCAATAGCAAATAGACGTCTCATTATAAATCACCCTTTTAATTCATATTTAGTGAATTTTAAATATACTTGACCAGATTCAGTCGAAGCTTTTATACCTGTAGCATCCTCATTTGGGAAAATACGTGAGGTTAAAACACGCTCACCATCATTACAGAATATTTCGATACTAGATGTATCCACAAAAATTTGTAACTGTTTTAATGGTGAATCTAAAATGGTAGAACGCGTTGTTCCATCGAAATTTGATGGTAGTGTCCCACTATCGGTACGATCTAAAGTGAGTTTATTTTCGTGTTTATTATAAGTAATCAGTGTAGATTCAGATCGAGAGCTACGCAATTCAAAATATATTTCTGAAGCATCATTTTCTAATATATCTATAATCATCTCATACTGTTTACCTTCATATGGATGTAATTTACGTTTAAATTTATTAGCATATCCCAAAGCTGTTTCTTTATTAGTTCTTAAATCTTCTAACTGCTTAAAAGGTCGCTGCTTAAGTTTTCCATTTTCAATGGTAAGCACTCGAGGAATAGTAAGGCAATGTGCCCACCCCTCTTTATCTGTAGGATAGTCTGTATCTGGTAGTCCCATCCATCCAATTAAAATGCGTTGCCCGTCTGCATCAACAAACGTTTGTGGCGCGTAGAAATCAAAACCATTATCCAATTCTTGAAAACTTTCATGGTCGAAAAATAGATTATTAAAGTTTAAATCTCCTATCATATACCCTGATTGATAAATATTTCTATATTTATCTCCTTCAGCTTCAACGCCTTGTGGACACATGAGTATGACATCTTTATTGCCTAGTCTAAAATAATCAGGACACTCCCACATATAACCAAATTGTGTCAGATTAGTTTTAATCTCACCTTCAAAATGCCAATCAACAACATCTTGACTACGATATAAAAGTAAACGCCCCATCTCATTTTCATTTTGAGCACCTAGAATAGCGTACAGTTGACTATTTTTTTCAAATACCTTTGGATCCCTGAAATGACTTGTATACCCTTCAGGTTGTCCATGAATCACAGGTTTAGGAAACTTCTCTATTTTTCCGTCTTTGTTCATTCTGGCAATCATTTGACTGGAAATTCTATTCCAATGTTGGTCACGATGATTGCCTGTATACATATAATAAAGATGATTTTGATATTCAAAAGCACTTCCACTGTATACGCCATGACTATCATACTTAGTATCAGGTTTAAGAAGTGTTCCTTGAGGTTCAAAATGTAATAAATCTTTGCTTTTATAATTAAACCAATATTTTAAACCGTGCACAGCACCTAACGGAAACCATTGATGTGAAATATAGTAGTATCCTTCATAATAAATGAGTCCGTTTGGATCATTCAATAAACCCATTTCAGGTTGGATATGAAATGTTTGTCTATATAAAGATGTATCCACTTGGTGTTTCAGTTGCTCAAGATATGTTTCATCAACATCCTCAATACGTTGGTATCTCTCTTCACGAGTCCACTCCACTATGTTCTACCTCCTACTACAACTATTTATATATTAATAACTCTATTATTTTAACATATTGATTTAGAGAAATATGTTAATAATGTCACTTTTTGACATGTTTAAATTCATGCTTATTAATATCCAATTGATACCTGTCAATATTTAATTAATTATTTCATTCAACTATGCTTTCTCAATAATTATACCAATTTGATTAGCAATTATCATTATATGTGGTATCGGTTCCATTTTAACTAAAACAAGATTTCTATGCATGTTAATTCAATTTGATAGGAATTTTTATTTTTAATGTTGTTTGTTCACCTTTTAATAGTTGGTTAATTTCTTTTAATGCTTGCTCTCCTGCTTCAAAGTAATTATAGCTAACCGTTTGAATGACAGGCGATACTATTTGAGTCATAGGGTCTCCACCAAATCCATATATTGAACAATTGTAAAACCTTTGTTGATGATCAGAGCAATATTTATGGATTGCAAAAGCAATGGTATCAGTTGCTCCAACTATCGCATCAGCATCACGTACTCTTTCAAGTTGCTGACTTACATCTTTAAAAGCTTGTTCATGCTTAAATGTTGTTTCATAAATTTTCGGACTTATGCGATAGTCCTTCAGCGCTTGAATAACTCCCAGCTTACGTTGAATACCAACTGCAATATCTTCTTCACTAACGCCAAAGAAATGTACATTTCGACAACCTTTTTCACCAATGAGTACTCCAATTTTATATCCAGCTTCATAATCATCGTGATATATACTATATAATCGGTCGTGTTCTTGTCCTACTATAATGACAGGAACATCAATTTTCTCAATGACTTCAATATGCGCTTCAGTAATACGTGTTGCCATTAGCACGATTCCATCAACTTTACTACGTGATAATGTTTTTAGTGCCGAAATTTCACCATCTATTTCTAATCCTGTGTAATTTAATAATAACTGATATCGATGTTGATTACATTGGTGTACCAAACCCTTAATCGTTTCGTCAACAGCGTATGAATTCATACGCGGAATAATTGCTCCAATCAAATTGGTACGTCGAGCTCTTAAGCTTTGTGCAAATTGATTTGGCTGATAATTATTTTCTTCTATTATTTTAGTTATTTTTTCTTTCGTTGCTGGACTCACAGATCCATTATTTAAAAAGCGTGAAACAGTACTTTTCGATACTCCAGCTAATTTTGCTATATCTGATATATTTTTCATAAAAAATCACCTATCACGTCATCAATCATTCCTTTTTATTTTACCATATGAACCAACGCTTTAAATAGTTGAAATCATTGTTTAAAATACGATTAAATAAATTGACGTGTTAGGTGATTATCATTTATATAAATTTTAAAACTTGATATGACGATTAAACTTATTTAGCTCTCCATAGAAATATGCTTTCTCACCGTGTACTATAGCATCAAGACCTGTTTTATCTTCTTCTTGAGTTGTAGCTAAAGGAGTAAAAATTTTAATAAATCTAGCAATCAAAAATGTAACTATTGCGCTAAAAACGACAGTTGCAATTGCCGCGCCAAGTTGAATCACTACTATTTTAAAATCAGCTGTATAGATAAAACCATTCTGCACCGCATTATTAATTTGATGTGATTGAAAAACTCCTGTAAACACAGCTCCTAAGATACCACCTACACCATGAATACCAAATGCATCAAGTGCATCATTATATTGGAGTTTTACTTTAATTAAATTTATAACGATATAGCAACATATGCCACCAATTATTGCAATAATCATAGCACTCATATAACTGACGTATCCTGCTGCTGGTGTAATAGCGACAAGACCAGAGAGTGCTCCAGATAAAAGACCTAGTAAACTTGTAGTCTTTTTCAAGATATATTCAAAGATTAACCAACCAAAAGCACCTGCACTTGCACCAATAACTGTGTTAACAAACGATATCATGGCTATGTGATCGAATGTAAATGCACTGCCTACATTAAATCCATACCATCCTAACCATACTAATATACCACCTATAAGCGTAATTAATAGATTATGGGGAGTATGTTTTTCTTTCTTCTTACCTATACCTATCATTATCCCAAGAACTAAACCAGATACGCCTGATGTTATATGAACTATTGTTCCACCTGCATAATCTATTGCTCCAATTTTACTAATCCAACCACCACCCCAAACCCAATGGGCAACAGGGCTATAAATTAATAGAACCCATAAACTAACAAAAATCAGATAAGGAATGAATCTCATTTTCTCGGCTATCGAACCTGATAAAATAGATACCGCAATTGTACAAAACATCATTTGAAACAACATAAATAATGAGAGAGGTATATGAGGACTCAAAGTTTTTGAAGTTTCAAAACCAACATGATGAAGACCCAAAAACTTCAAACCACCTATCCATTGATTTCCTCCATCAAAACTTAAAGAGAAACCAATTATTATCCATACAAATGTGACAATGACAATGGCAACCATACTTTGCATTACAGTATTTAAAGCATTTTTTGATTGTACGAGTCCCCCATAAAAAAGGCTTAAACCTGGTGTCATTAACCATACTAATAGAGTACATAAAAATAGAAATATTGTATCATTCATATTCATACTTACCACTTCCTTTAAAAACATCATAATGAGTGTTTTTTTAAAAAGCAAAATTAGGTAAGGTCATGTTACACAGTATGTCACTTTAAGTTACATTGTATATATAAGCGTAGTACAAAAAACATATTACTTTCGTTACACCATGTTAGTAGTGAGTATAATAAAAAGATAATCTTGATTTAGTTATCTCACTACAATAATAAATAAGCCTGGGACAATGATTGTTGTCTCAGGCTATCATAATTATACTAACGAATTTCATTAAATTAAAAACAGTCTTCAAGTTTAACTCTTTCTTTCAACGATATAGCTAATGTCTACTTAATTTAACTTTTTTCTCGTCAATCTAATCTATAATTAAATTTGCTTAATTTTCTATCCTTAAAAAATCTTTTTATCAACTTTATAATTATAAGTTTTTATGCCTTTTGAATAGTAATCGTCCATGATGCATCATCAAGTTGCTCATAGTTTGTAACTGGATATCCATTTTCTGCAGCCCAATTAGGTAATGCTTCGGTAGCCTGGGTGCAATCGAAATCGATTTTCAATTCATCCCCTTGATTTAATTCATTCATTTTCTTTTGTGCTTCTATTAAAGGAAATGGACAAACCATCCCTACTGTTCCTAATTCGTATACCATTGATATACCTCCTCATTCATTTTATCTAATGTCACATTAGAATAACCAATCTTAGCTTTGAGATACTTGTTGTAACTTTTTCATAGGTTTTACAAAAATAAAATAACTCATAAACCAAACACCAATAATCATAGAGGCTAAAGCAATCCATCCTTGCCAACTCATTGTAGCTGTTTCTACTAAACCATTACCGATAGAGCAACCACCTGCAACTGAAGCACCAAATCCCATAAATATGCCACCAAGCGCACTATTGCGAATTGTCTTAATATCTGGCAATCTCCATCTAAACTCTTTAGACCCTTTTGCAGCTATATAAGAACCTATGAATATACCTAGTACCAAAAGCACACCCCAATCAATAAATTTTAAATCTCCTGAAATAAGATAATTTACAAGATTTGCAGAAGGTGTTGTTATACCTAAGCCACCCATTCTCCCAGTAGATTCACTCATAGGCCAAGCAAGTAGAGCAATAAAACCTATTGCAATGCCAGCAACAAATGGATGATATCTTTTTTCAAATAGGTAATGTCTAATACCACTATATTTTTGTTTAAGTTGGGGCACCATTATTTTAGGTTTTCGAATTGTTTTCACAACTAAAAATATTGTAATTACAGTTAATAACATGACGAGAATCCATTGTGGTATACCTGTTGTACTCGTCATACTTGTGCTGACTTGCGTCGGTTTATTTATTTGATTCATTATTGGAAGAAGTACCCCAGTTTTAGTTACGGCTGAAGTCAATGCATAAAATATTAATGCCACCCAACTTCCAATTAACCCTTCACCAGCCCTATACCAAGTTCCTGTCGCGCATCCTCCAGCTAATACTATCCCTATTCCAAAAACGAAGGATCCCAAAATAGTTCCTATAACTGGAAATGTTTCTGTTGGAACCTCTATAATATTTAAGTTCTTTAGAATAAGTAAACCAATACTTTGGACAGTAATAGCAATAAGCAATGCATAAAACATTTTGTTACTCTTTTGAACGTACATATCTCTAAATCCACCAGCTAAACAAAATCTTGTTCTCTGCATTACAAATCCTAGCAATATGCCAACGACTAATCCGCTTATAATTGTCCACACCATTTTATCACCTTTTCCGATATAAATACTAAGGTATTATAGTAGAAAGGACTATATTTTGCAAATTCTTAATTTTATTTCTTATGTTTTAATATAAATATTTTGTGAGTTTGTTTAAGTTACTCTTAGATAAGTTACTAAATTTATACCACTCCTGATCAGAATAATAAATAAACAATTTATTTCCTAATAACCCTTTCGATATTCTATACCGCACAATGCTAGAGAGTTCGAATTGAATATTGAATGGATTATTGTTTTGACTATATGCCTTAAACTCCAACTTATTTTCATGTATTAACAATATACCGGGAACTGTCATTATTCTGGGAATATGTGATTTGAAATTACAATTTATTTCTTGAGTCATTTGTTTCAATCTCCCATTACAATAAATTTCAACTTACAATTTTTGTTAAAAAGTTTCGTATTTATAATCTATTGTAACTGTTTAATTAAAAAAAAGCACTCTCACTTGAGAGTACTATGTTAAAGTGATTTTTATTAATTATTTACTATAATTTTTCATGAAGAACAATAATGATTGTAACTCTATACCAAAATCAATATGATGTACTTGAACATCTTGAGGTGTTTTAATTCGACGTGGCGTAAAGTTTAGTATACCTTTAACACCGGCTTTAACAAGTTCATCAGCTACTTGTTGTGCCACATTATCTGGTGTTGTTAAAATGACTACATCAATAACTTCTGATTCTAATGTCGCTTTGATATCATCGCTATGTTTTACCACAACGTCACCGATATTCTCACCTATAATATCTGGTCTAATATCAAAAGCTTCAGTAATTGTCATCTCATCATGTATTGAAAAGTTATATGTAAGTAATGCACGCCCTAAATTACCGATACCTATAATGGCAATTTTAATTTGATCGCTCTCACTTAATTCTGATTTAAAGAATTCAAGCATACTATCTATATTATATCCATATCCTTTTTTTCCTAATTCACCAAAGTATGAAAAGTCTCTTCTTATTGTAGCTGAATCAATTTGTAGTGCTTCACTTATTGTTTTAGAATTAACACGATCTATACCTTTACCTTTCAAAATACTGACAAATCGGTAATATAAAGGTAGACGTTTTAACGTAGCGCGAGGAATTTTAAAATCATCTGGCATATATCTAACCCCCTTTTTCGCGTATATTATGCATGTATCATTAAAATCAGTAAATGAGTTAAAACATATGTTGAATGTCATCTCATAATACAAATAATTGTATACAACGAATACTTAAACATTATACATTATTAATTTTTAAAAATAAATATCCTAGTTTCATGTGTTCTATGAATACTGTAGAATAGAAGTAATTGAGTTTAACATCATTTCAAGATAACGTACGCAATTTATTTTTCTATTTAAAATTCGATAATATAGAATTAACAAAAATTTAAATATTCAAAAACAAATACTTTATATATAGTTTAAACCTATTTCAAATACATAGAAAGGTGAGAATCGAATGATACTTTTACAACTTAATGACATCTCCAAATCGTTCGATGGTGAAGATATCTTCACAGATGTTAATTTTGAGGTGAAAACTGGCGAAAGAATCGGCGTAGTAGGTCGTAATGGAGCTGGTAAATCGACATTAATGAAAATCATAGCAGGTGTGGAAAATTACGATAGTGGTCAAATATCAAAAATCAAAAATTTAACAATGAGTTATTTAACTCAGCAAATGACTCTCAATTCAGAAGCTACTGTCTTTGAAGAAATGTCTAAGCCTTTTGAACATATAAAGAAAATTGAAAATTTAATTAAGGATGAAACCGATTGGCTTGCACGAAATGGACAAGATTATGAGTCCGATGAATATCAATCACATATTGAAAAATATGAAACTTTAACGAATCGTTATGAGCAATTAGATGGTTATCAATATGAAAGTAAAATTAAAACAGTCCTGCACGGGCTTAACTTTACAGAAAGCGATTTCAACAAGCCTATTAATGATTTTAGTGGTGGTCAAAAAACACGTCTTTCTCTTGCTCAAATGTTACTTAAAGAACCCGATTTACTCCTTCTTGATGAACCAACTAACCATCTAGACATGGAAACAACCAAGTGGTTAGAGGATTACTTAAAGTACTTTAAAGGAGCAATTGTGATTATCAGTCATGATAGATATTTTTTAGATAAAATTGTAACTCAAGTTTATGATGTTGCTCTAGGAAATGTAAAACACTATGTAGGAAACTATGAGCAATTTATAAAGCAACGTAATCAGTATTACGAAAAACGCATGCAAGAATTTGAAAAGCAACAAGAAGAAATCAAGCGTTTAGAAACCTTTGTAGAAAAAAATATTACTCGTGCATCTACAAGCGGCATGGCTAAGAGTAGACGTAAAACATTGGAAAAAATGGAACGTATTGATAAACCTATGATAGATGCTAGAAGTGCAAATATACAATTTGGCTTCGACCGTAATACTGGTAATGATGTGATGCACATTCATGATTTAAAAATTGGTTACGACTCACCTATTACACTACCTATAAACCTCGAAGTCTTTAAAGGGGATCATATAGCTATCATTGGTCCAAATGGTGTTGGTAAAACAACATTGATAAAAACAATTGCTGAAAAACAACATAAACTAGGTGGTCAAATTATCTTTGGTGCTAATTTACAAATTGGTTACTATGATCAAAAACAAGCTGAATTTAAATCAAATAAAACCATTCTCGATTATGTTTGGGATCAATATCCACACATGAATGAAAAAGATGTACGTGCAGTATTAGGGCGTTTCTTGTTCGTTCAAGAAGACGTAAAAAAAATTATCAATGACTTATCCGGCGGTGAAAAGGCACGATTACAATTAGCACTTTTAATGTTACAACGTGATAATGTTCTTATCTTAGATGAACCGACTAACCATTTAGATATTGATTCTAAAGAAATGCTTGAACAAGCATTGAAAGATTTTGAAGGCACAATTATTTTTGTATCACATGATCGTTATTTTATTAACCAACTTGCAAATAAAGTTTTTGATTTAAACATTAATGGTGGCCAAATGTATTTGGGAGATTATCAGTATTATATTGAGAAAACTGAAGAAGCTGCAGCTATCAAAGCACATGAAACAATAACTCAAAATAATTTTGAAAATAAAGAGATAAATCAAGACGCAAATACTTCAACCTATATCAGTCAAAAGCAACAAAAAAGACAACAACGTAAATTAGAAAGACAAATTGAACATTGTGAAAGACAAATCGAAGAATTAGAAGCACAAATATCACATATCGACGAACAGTTAACACAACCTGAAGTATTTAACGATCCTCTAAAAGCTAGTAAATTTGCCAATCAAAAATCCGATACCGAACAAAAATTAGAACAAATAATGTTGGAATGGGAAAAATTACAAGAAAAGCTCTAATTTCCAACATAATGACAAGACACCTGAAAGTTGAATATATGACTTTTCGGTGTCTTTTAGTATTTTTTTACACAAATATTATTAACAGCTTGAATTACTTTCATAATCACTATCCACAGAGTTATCCTACTTATCCACAAGTAAATTAACACTTTTTCTTTTTTAATTTTACTTATTTATTTACATATCCACAAACAACTTCACTACTTACCCACAACTTACTCACATTTTGTTGATAAGTACGCACGTTCCCTATTGACAACTTATTTTCTATTTTCAATTGTTTACGTTATTCATTTATGAAATAATTCATTAAGAAAGAAAAAGGAGAACTAAACTTCATGACGAACAATCAAACTTTAGTACTGATTATATTAACTTTCATCATCCTAATTACACTTGTAAATGTAATTATCTCTATTATAGAGAGGCGTAAACAGATTGCTAAAATAAATACTTTATGGGATAACAAATTAAAATTAGAAAGTTTTATACGTCCTAATTCACGATTCGATGCCCAATATCACGCTTACCGCGATCATTACAATGAGCAGTCATTTATCGACGATAAGACTTGGTCAGACCTAAATATGGATACGTTATTTCATAAAATTAATTTTAATTTCACTGCAATTGGTGAAATGCGACTATATGCAACTTTAAGAGGTATGTTTAAGGTAAATCAAACCTCATTGATAAACATGTTTAAAGAAAATAAAGTATTTCGTTTAAATGTATCTTACATTCTTTCTAAAATTGGTAAAAATGTATACCCTTTGTTTCCAGATCAAATGTTACCCACTAAGCGAAATATTTTATTAATGTTTTGTCCGTTGTTACCATTTATCGGGTTCGCATTCATTTTTTTAATTCCTTCAAAAGGTATATTAATATGTCTTACTTTTATGATTTTAAATGCAATATTATCTTTCAAACTAAAAAAATCTTATGACCAAGATTTAAAATCAATTTTTTATACTGCTAATGTTATAAAGCAAAGTCAAGCTTTAAGTAAGATTGAGAGCACGCCCGCGATAAGTGTTGATTTTACTCATTTTAAAGCTTCACGCCGTTTTAGTGGTTTATTAGCTAGAGTAGAATCACAAGATATGGCGAGTAGCATAATCATGTTTATTAAATTAGTATTCATGATAGATTATGTTTTATTTCATTTAATACAACGCAGCTACTTTAAGTATCAAGAAGAAGTTATGGCATGTTATGACTATATAAGCATATTAGATAATCATTACTCTATAGCTATGTATCAACATACTTTGACACATTATTGTTATCCTAAAATCAATCACAATATTAATGGTCTTCAAATGAAATCAATCATTCATCCTCTACTAGATGAAGAAAATGCGATTGCTAACACAATTGACATTTCAAATCATATATTACTCACAGGCTCTAATGCATCAGGAAAATCTACATTTATGAAAGCAGTTGCACTAAATTTGATTTTAGCTCAATCGATACAAACTGCAACAGCTCACTCATTTATTTATCAACCTGGCTATGTAATGACATCAATGGCAAATGCGGATGACGTTTTAAGTGGTGACAGTTATTTCATGTCAGAACTTAAGTCTATTCGTAGATTATTTAACACTCATCAGTGCAATAAGATATATTGTTTTATAGATGAAATTTTTAAAGGAACGAATACAACTGAACGTATTGCGGCTTCTGAATCAGTATTATCGTATTTAGATAATCAAAAAGCATATCAGGTTATCGCTGCGACACATGATGTTGAACTATCAACATTATTAGAAAATACATATAATAATTATCATTTTAATGAATCTATTCAAGAAAATAGCATATTTTTCGATTACAAAATTAAACCTGGTAAAGCCAATACACGTAATGCAATTGAATTACTACGCATTACGCAGTTTCCTATCGATATTTATCAGCGTGCTCAACAAAATATTCGAAACCTCTAGAATTAATTAGTTTAATATTTATAAAAAAGTTAAGCGCCTATCTTAAAGTAGTTACTCTTAGATAGGCGCTTTGAAATATTATTTAAACAGAAAAAGTTTCAATATCAATATTATTTTGTCCATTTAAAGCTAAATCGCCACGCAAACCAGCTTGATATAAATAATATCCAGCAGCACCAATCATCGCTGCATTATCAGTGCAAAGAACAGGACTTGGAATAGTAAGGTGTATACCCTCTTTTTTACATGCTTCACTTAGTGCATTTCTTAATCCTTTATTACTAGCAACACCACCTGCAACAATTAAGCGATTAACATTATAAGTTTTACAAGCATGAATAGCTTTATAGGTTAAAACTTCTACAACACTATTTTGAAAACTCGTTGCAACATCTTCAGCTACAATTTCAATATTTTTCTGTCTTAAATTATGCAGTTTATTTATTACAGCACTTTTAAGACCACTAAAACTAAAATCATAACTATCTTTTTCGAGCCAAACTCTTGGAAAATCATATACATCTTTACCTTTAGCTGCTAATCGATCAATATGCGGTCCACCAGGATAAGGAAGATTGATTGTTCGAGCAACTTTATCATAAGCTTCTCCTACTGCATCATCTCTCGTTTCACCAATCACTTCGAAATCTAAATGATTTTTCATATATACTAGTTCAGTATGACCACCAGATACAATCAATGACATTAGTGGAAATGTTAATGGTTGTTCTAAGTGATTAGCATAAATATGACCAGCAATATGATGTACTGGAATAATAGGCTTATCATAAGCAAATGCCAAAGCTTTAGCCGCATTAATACCAATTAATAAAGCTCCTATTAATCCTGGGCCTTGTGTTACTGCAATAGCGTCAATGTCTTCCATTTTCACTTTTGCACTCACTAACGATTCATCTATAGTTGCTGTTATTCCTTCAACATGATGTCTACTAGCAACTTCAGGTACAACACCACCAAAACGTTTGTGACTATCTATTTGACTTAAAACAGTATTAGATAAAAGTTCAGTGCCATTCTTTATTACACTTACACTCGTTTCATCACAACTTGTTTCAATTGCTAAGATTAATTTATTATTTGTCATTTCAAATTCACCCACATGACTAATGCGTCCTCGCCTTCTCCATAATAATTCTTTCTTTTGCCACCATTTTGGAATCCCAAATTCCTATAAACATGTTGTGCAACATCATTATCTATTCTTACTTCTAAACTCATCACATCACAAGAAAAGCGTGCATAGTTCATTGCATATTTAAGTAAAAGTTGCCCAAGACCATAGCCTCTAAATGCCTTTGATATAGCTATCGTTGTAATTTGTGCTTGATCAACGACTAACCATAAACCAACATATCCAATTATTTTGTCACTAAATTCTATAACAAAATATGTAGCAAATTCGTTGTTTTCTATTTCATGATAAAATGCATCAATTGACCACGAACTGCGTGAGAAACTATTTCTTTCTATATCAAAAACTTTAGGAACATCTTCCACACTCATTTTCCTAATATTCAATTGTTCTCTTGTTGGTTTAACCAATTTCGTTCCGCCTCTGATAATTTATGATATTTAGGAGTAAATGAATGTATATTTTCTGGTTTTTGGATTAATTGCTTCATACTTGAAGCTTGTGGTAACTGTTCTACGATGTCACTGTCTAATAAATGTTTTATTTTTTCGATATGAAATCCTACAAACACATAAGGTTGGTTTAATTGATGAAGTTTTTCAATAAGTTCAAAAATAGGTATATAAGTGTCATCAATAATGGTTATTAATTCATTGTCCTGATATTGATAAACACCTGCATAAACTGCTTCTCTTCTAGCATCAAAAATGGGTACTAACAACTTCGTACTGTCTTTTACTGTGCTAGCAAGTGCTTTAAGTGATGAGACACCATATAAGTTAGTGTTTAATGCATACGCTAATGTTTTAGCAACAGTAACCCCTATTCTAAGACCGGTATATGAACCTGGACCTTCCGCTACCACGATATCAGTTATTTCTGTTTTATTTATTTTACTTTCTGTAAGAATTTCTGCTATTTCGGGCATGAGTTGCACTGAATGATTCTTTTTGATATCAGTTGTTTTTTCAGCAATCACTTCATTATCTTTCATAATAGCTACTGATAAAGGTTGGTTTGACGTATCAATTAGAAGATAGTTCATTCAAAATTGCCTCCTTTACTAATGCATAATGTTGCCCATGTGTTTCAATGGATACTTGTCTCTCATTCGCATCTTTGACACTTATATTAATAGTTAAGTGATTAGGAGGAAGGAAATCTTTGATAAATTTACTCCACTCTATAACTATGATAGCATTGTCTTCAAAATATTCATCGAAACCTAAATCATCTTCCTCACCTTCAAGTCGATAACAGTCCATATGATGTAATCGTATGCTTGAACCTGTATAAGATTTGATTATATTAAATGTTGGTGAGTTTATCGTTCTTTTAACACCTAACGCTTTTCCTATAAATTGCGTTAATGTAGTTTTCCCTGCTCCTAGGTCACCATTTAATAAAATCAAGTCCTTAGCACTTAAATGTTTTACAAGTATTTGAGCAAATTTATCCATTTCATTTAAATTGTGAATAGTTATCAATTTTTACTCTCCTATATATGATTATTTAAAATCAAATTATCTCTATATTTAAAGATATATAAACATTTCTACATGGTTTATTAACTTATTCATTGTAACAAATTTTAATTCAAATTTCTTCGTAAAATATTTAAGCTTGTCCTCTATAAATTTTTAGAAAATTCTAAATTTATTATTGACACAATTCACCACATGTAGTAAATTGAATTTATCAAATTTTAAAACAATTCAAACTATTAAGAATAAATGACCATTCAACGAAAGGAGTATAATAAAATGACTTATCTATCTACGCTAGACCTACCAACAACTCAACATGCTATTATCATTTTATTATACTCGTAAGGACTCGAACTTTAGAAAAGTTTTAACTTCTAAATGTTTAAGTCCTATTTCTAGTTGGATGGGACTTAATAACGTCCCAATATTCATTGGGACGTTTTTTTATTTTCTAAATAATTATATGGGGGAACGATATATGCGAAGTGATATGATCAAAAAAGGAGATCACCAAGCTCCTGCAAGAAGTCTTTTACATGCGACTGGCGCTCTTAAACAACCTACAGATATGAATAAACCTTTCGTAGCAATTTGTAACTCTTATATTGATATTGTTCCTGGGCACGTTCATTTAAGAGAATTAGCAGACATCGCAAAGGAAGCTATTAGAGAAGCAGGTGCTATCCCATTCGAATTTAATACTATTGGTGTTGACGATGGAATCGCTATGGGACATATTGGCATGAGATATTCCTTACCTTCAAGAGAAATTATCGCAGATGCAGCTGAAACAGTTATTAACGCTCATTGGTTTGATGGTGTTTTTTACATTCCTAATTGCGATAAAATTACGCCAGGAATGTTACTCGCAGCTGTTAGAACAAATGTACCAGCTATCTTTTGCTCAGGAGGCCCAATGAAAGCTGGTCTTTCCGCTCAAGGTAAGGCATTGACATTATCTTCAATGTTTGAAGCGGTTGGAGCTTTTAAAGAAGGAACAATCTCAAAAGAAGCATTTTTAGACATGGAGCAAAACGCTTGTCCTACATGTGGTTCGTGCGCCGGTATGTTTACCGCAAACTCAATGAACTGTTTAATGGAAGTTTTAGGTTTAGCCCTACCATATAATGGTACAGCTCTAGCTGTGAGTGACCAACGTCGTGAAATGATTAGACAAGCTGCATTCAGGTTGGTTGAAAATATTAAAAATGATATTAAACCTCGCGATATTATCACACAAGATGCAATTGATGATGCTTTTGCTCTTGATATGGCCATGGGAGGTTCTACTAATACTGTTCTTCATACTCTTGCAATTGCAAATGAAGCAGGTATTGACTACGATTTAGAACGTATTAATGAAATTGCTAAAAAAACACCTTACCTTTCTAAAATTGCACCTAGTTCTTCTTATTCTATGCACGATGTTCATGAAGCAGGTGGCGTCCCAGCTATTATAAATGAATTGATGAAAAAGGATGGTACTTTACATCCGGATAGATTAACAGTTACGGGTAAAACCTTGAGAGAAAATAATGAAGGTAAAAACATCAAAAATTTTGATGTTATTCATCCTCTTGAAAACCCTTATGATAAACAAGGTGGATTATCTGTTTTATTCGGAAACCTCGCACCTAAAGGAGCGGTAATCAAGGTCGGTGGAGTTGATCCTTCAATTAAAGTATTTACAGGAAAGGCAATTTGTTTTAACTCTCATGATGAAGCTGTTGAAGCCATTGATAATCATACAGTAAGAGAAGGACATGTTGTTGTTATTAGATATGAGGGACCTAAGGGAGGTCCTGGAATGCCAGAAATGCTAGCCCCTACGTCTTCCATAGTGGGCAGAGGATTAGGTAAAGATGTTGCATTAATTACGGACGGTAGATTTTCGGGAGCAACTAGAGGTATTGCAGTTGGACATATTTCACCTGAAGCCGCTTCAGGTGGACCCATTGGCTTAATAAGAGATGGTGATAAAATTACGATTGATTTAATCAATAGAACTCTAAACGTCAATCAATCTGAAGAAGAACTGTATCGCCGTAAAAATCAGCTTGAACCATTCAGAGCAAAGGTTAAAACAGGCTACTTAGCTAGATATACTAGTTTAGTCACAAGCGCTAATACTGGAGGTATTATGCAAGTTCCGGAAAACCTTATTTAATTAGGAGATGATTAAAATGTCAAATCAAAAATCAATGGCTTCGCCTCACCCTTCTGTGCATCAAACAAAGGAATCACAACCCTTAATAACACGCAGTGGTTCTCAATTATTAGTTGAAGCACTTCAGCAGGAAGATGTAGATTTTATCTTCGGTTATCCCGGTGGAGCTGTCTTACCTTTATACGATACATTTTATGACGGGAAAATCAAACATATTCTTGCTCGTCATGAACAAGGTGCTACACATGCTGCTGAAGGATATGCGCGTGTCTCTGGTAAAACAGGAGTCGTTGTTGTGACAAGTGGACCCGGTGCAACAAATGCCATTACAGGTATTACTGATGCATATAGCGACTCTTTACCACTAGTCGTTTTTACTGGTCAAGTTGCTACACCTGGTATTGGTAAAGATGCTTTCCAAGAAGCTGATTTACTCTCGATGACTACACCTATTACAAAACACAATTATCAAGTTAAAAAGATTGAAGACATTCCAAGAATTGTTCATGAAGCCTTTCATTTAGCGAACACTGGAAGAAAAGGTCCTGTAGTGATTGATTTCCCTAAAGATATGGGTGTGCTTAAAACTGATGTTGAACTTACAAAAGATATTAATATTCCTGGTTATGAAGTTAATAGTAACCCAAATAAAGAGGATATTAATAAGTTAATATATATGATTAAAGAAGCTAAGAAACCTCTTATTCTTGCAGGTGCTGGTATTAATCACTCTAAATCTAATCATTTATTAACAGAATTTGTGACAAGACATCAAATCCCTACAGTTACAACTCTCCTAGGACTTGGAGCAGTACCTTATCATCACCCTTTATTCTTAGGTATGGGAGGTATGCATGGATCTTATGCAAGTAATATGGCTTTAACAAATTGTGATTTACTTATCAATTTAGGTAGTAGATTCGATGATCGTCTTGCAAGTAAGCCTGATGCATTCGCACCAAATGCAAAGGTTGTACATGTAGATATCGACCCTTCTGAAATAAATAAAGTTATTAATACAGATTTAGGTATAGTCGCTGATTGCAAGCTTGTGCTTGAGAACTTATGCCATGAGCAAGTTTTAACATCCTCCCACGAAGAATGGAACGATTATTGTATTAATAACAAAAGTAACTATCCATTTAAATATGATGAAAATGATAAAAACTTTTGCAAACCACAAAAAGCGATTGAATATATTGGCAAAGTTACCAATGGAAATGCAATTGTTACAACTGACGTAGGCCAACACCAAATGTGGACAGCACAATTCTATCCATTTAAAAATTATGGACAATGGGTAACAAGTGGTGGTTTAGGTACTATGGGATTTGGAATTCCATCAGCAATAGGAGCACAATTAGCTGAACCTGAGAAAACAGTTGTATGTTTTGTAGGAGATGGCGGTTTTCAAATGACGAACCAAGAAATGGCTTTACTTCCAGAATATGGACTTAATGTCAAAATAGTACTTATTAATAACGGAACTTTAGGTATGGTAAAACAATGGCAAGATAAATTCTTTAATAAACGATTTTCTCATTCTGTATTTAACGATAAACCTGATTTTATGAAAATGGCGGAAGCATATGGTATTAAGGGATTCTTGATAGATTCTCCAGATAAATTAGAATCTTCAATTGATGAAGCATTTGCATATCATGGACCGGCACTCATTGAAGTTAGAATCTCACCTATAGAACCAGTTAATCCAATGGTACCTAGTGGCAAATCAAATCATGAAATGGAGGGTTACTAATGGAACGAACAATTCATTTTACATTAGTTGATCAAGTGAGTACTTTGAACAGAATTACTAGCGCCTTCGTTCGCTTACAATGTAATATTGATGAACTTCATGTTAAACATTCAGACAAAGAAGGAATTTCTAATATGAAACTTAAAGTCAATATTAAAGATGATGATACTTTTAAAATTGTTCTTAAAAAACTATCACAACAAGTAAATGTACTAAGTGTTAAAAGTGAATAAACGTTTTGATGCGCTAGTTAAAAAATCAACTAAACATAACTAACATCATGCACCTTTTACGCATAAATTATTTTGAAAATTCAGAACTTTCTATAAAATGACTGGAGGATTTTATTATGACAAAAGTATATTACGACGAAACAGTAACTCAGGATGCATTACAAGGTAAAAAAATTGCTGTCATTGGTTATGGCTCACAAGGACATGCACATGCACAAAATTTAAAGGACAATGGTTATGATGTAGTCATTGGCCTGCGTCCAGGACGATCATTTAATAAAGCTAAAGAAGATGGATTTGATGTTTATACGGTAAGTGAAGCAACACAACAAGCAGATGTAGTGATGGTACTATTGCCTGATGAAATTCAAGGTGAAGTATATAACAAGGAAATTAAACCATATTTAGAAAAAGGAAATGCTTTAGCATTCGCACACGGTTTTAATATCCATTTCAGTGTTATCGAACCACCTAGTGATGTCGATGTCTTTTTAGTAGCACCTAAAGGACCTGGTCATTTAGTTAGACGTACATTTGTTGAAGGAAGTGCCGTACCAGCATTATTTGGTGTTCAACAAGATGCTACAGGCCAAGCTAGAAACATTGCTTTAAGCTACGCAAAAGGCATTGGTGCTACTCGTGCCGGGGTCATTGAAACGACATTTAAAGAAGAAACTGAAACAGATTTATTCGGTGAACAAGCTGTACTTTGTGGAGGAGTTTCCAAATTAATTCAGAGTGGATTCGAAACACTTGTGGAAGCAGGTTACCAACCTGAATTAGCTTATTTTGAAGTCTTACACGAAATGAAATTAATTGTTGATTTAATGTATGAAGGCGGAATGGAAAATGTCCGTTATTCTATCTCTAACACTGCTGAATTTGGCGACTATGTTTCTGGACCAAGAGTAATTACACCTAATGTTAAAGAAAATATGAAAAAAGTACTTGAAGATATTCAAAATGGTAACTTTAGCCGTAGATTTGTTGAAGATAACAAAAATGGCTTTAAAGAATTCTATCAATTACGTGAAGATCAACATGGTCATCAAATTGAACAAGTTGGACGTGAATTAAGAGAAATGATGCCATTCATTAAATCTAAAAGTATTGAAAAATAACAACAGTAGAGGGGTGTTTTTAATGGAAGAACATATTCAAATTTTTGATACAACACTTAGAGATGGTGAACAAACGCCAGGAGTCAATTTTACTTTTGATGAAAGATTAAAAATTGCCAAGCAACTAGAAAAATGGGGAGTAGATGTACTAGAAGCAGGTTTTCCTGCTTCTAGTACTGGTAGCTTTAAATCAGTAGAAGCTATAGCTAAAACTTTGACTACAACAGCAGTGTGTGGTTTAGCTAGATGTAAAAAATCTGATATTGATGCTGTATATGAAGCCACTAAAGAAGCTGTAAAACCTCAAGTACATGTATTCATTGCAACCTCCCCTATTCATTTAGAACATAAATTAAAAATGACTCAAGATGAAGTTTTAACATCAATAAAAGAACACGTTTCTTATGCAAAACAATTTTTTGAAGTCGTACAATTCTCTCCAGAGGATGCAACAAGAACTGAAATTCCATTTTTAATTGAATGTGTTCAAACTGCGATTAACGCAGGAGCCACAATTATCAACATCCCTGATACAGTTGGATTTAGTTATCCTACAGAGTATGGCGAAATTTTTAAACAATTAACACAGGCCGTTAAGTCAAATTCTAAAATTATCTTTAGTGCACATTGTCATGATGATCTCGGAATGGCAGTTGCTAATAGTTTAGCAGCTATTGAAGGTGGAGCTAGACGTATTGAAGGTACCGTGAACGGTATTGGTGAAAGAGCAGGAAATGCCTCACTTGAAGAAGTCGCTTTGGCTTTATATGTAAGGAAGGACCACTATGGTCTTGAATCTCAAATTAACCTTGAAGAAACTAAGAAAACATCTGACTTAATTTCAAGATATGCTGGTATCCGTGTACCTAGAAATAAAGCTATAGTCGGTCAAAATGCATTTAGTCATGAATCCGGAATTCACCAAGACGGTGTCCTTAAACATCGTGAAACCTATGAAATCATGACACCTCAACTTGTAGGTGTGAATACAACAGAATTGCCACTAGGTAAATTGTCTGGTAAACATGCATTTGCCGAAAAGCTTAAAGCTCTGGGATATGAAATTAAATTGGAAGATCAAGTTACATTATTTAAACAATTTAAAGAAATTGCCGATAAGAAAAAAAATGTATCCGATAGAGATATTCATGCGATTATACATGGCTCCGAACATGAACACAATGCTATTTTTCAACTTGATAACTTACAACTTCAATACGTATCTAAAGGTCTACAAAGTGCAGTAGTAGTTATAAAGGAAAGAAACGGACAAGTTAAACAAGATTCAAGTATTGGAACGGGTTCAATTGTTGCAATTTATAATGCTGTTGACCGAATTTTCAAGAAAGACGCAGAATTAATTGATTATCGTATTGATTCTGTAACAGAAGGTACTGATGCTCAAGCAGAAGTACATGTACGAATCATTATTAATCATATTGAAGTGACAGGCATAGGTATAGACCACGATATATTAAAAGCTTCATGTAAAGCATATATCGATGCTCATGCTAAATATATTTCAGAATATGAGTTGAAAGAAGGTATACGTACATGAGTTATAAAATAGTTGCCTTACCTGGAGATGGTATAGGACCAGAGATTCTATCTGGTACATTAGAACTTTTAAAATTAATAAGTGAAAAATATCATTTTGAATACCATTTGGAAAGTCATCATTTTGGAGGTGTTTCAATAGATTATTATGGTACACCTTTAACTAACGAAACATTACAATCATGTAAAAATGCAGATGCTATTTTATTAGGCGCGATTGGAGGGCCTAAATGGACAGACCCAAATAATCGTCCAGAACACGGTTTGTTAAAACTGAGAAAATCCTTAAATTTATTTGCTAATATTCGACCTACATTTGTAACTAAAGGGGCTAGTCATCTTTCACCACTAAAACAAGATATTGTAGAAGGCACAGATTTAGTTATAGTAAGAGAATTAACGAGCGGGATTTATTTTGGTGAACCAAGCTATGTTAAAAAAACCGAAGCTTTAGACTCATTAAAATATTCAAGTCAAGAAATTGAACGTATTGTGAGAATCGCTTTTAATCTTGCAAATCATAGACGTAAAAAATTAACTTCTGTTGATAAGGAAAACGTTCTATCCTCTAGTAAGTTATGGCGACAAATAGTAAACGATGTAAAAAAGGATTATCCAGAAGTAGAAGTTAATCATATGCTAGTTGATGCTTGTAGCATGCATCTGATCACCCAACCTACGAAATTTGATGTGATTGTAACAGAGAATCTTTTCGGAGATATTTTAAGTGATGAAGCATCTGTTATACCAGGCTCTCTAGGTCTTTCTCCATCAGCTAGTTTTGGTCAAACAGGTACACGTCTTTATGAACCAATTCATGGTTCAGCACCAGATATAGCTAATGAAGATAAAGCGAATCCATTTGGTATGGTTCTATCTTTAGCACTTTGCTTAAGAGAAAGTTTAAATCAAAATGATGCTGCTAACGAACTTGAGTCAATTGTTTACTCGTTTATTCAATCTAATAAGACAACTGCAGATTTAGGTGGACAATATCGAACTTCAGAAATTTTTAAATTGCTTAAAGAAAAATATCTATAAGAGGAGGAGAAAATTATGGGTCAAACACTGTTTGATAAAGTATGGAAAAAACATGTGCTTCATGGAAAAGAAGGTGAACCACAATTATTATACATTGATTTACATCTCATTCATGAAGTCACTTCTCCTCAAGCGTTTGAAGGACTTAGAATACAAAATCGTAAACTTAGAAGACCTGATCTAACCTTTGCAACTTTAGATCATAACGTTCCCACAATTGATATTTTTAATATAAAAGATGAAATTGCTAATAAACAAATTACAACTTTACAACAAAATGCTAAGGACTTTGGTGTACATATTTTTGATATGGGTTCTGACGAACAAGGTATTGTGCATATGGTTGGACCAGAAACTGGATTAACTCAACCAGGAAAAACTATTGTATGTGGAGATTCACATACTGCTACACATGGCGCATTTGGTGCTATCGCATTTGGGATAGGAACAAGCGAGGTTGAACATGTATTTGCCACACAAACATTATGGCAAACAAAACCTAAAAATTTGAAAATTAATATAAATGGTTCTTTACCAGCTGGAGTTTATGCTAAAGACATTATTTTATATTTAATCAATCAATATGGTGTAGATTTCGGTACTGGTTATGCTCTTGAATTTACAGGAGAAACTATAAAAAATTTATCCATGGAAGCACGTATGACGATTTGTAATATGGCTATTGAAGCAGGAGCAAAGTATGGTTTAATGCAACCTGATGAAACAACCTTTAGTTACGTAAAAGGTCGTCCTTATGCTACTGATTTTGATAGTTCTATGGCGTGGTGGAAAGAACTTTATTCTGATGATGATGCCTATTTTGATAAAGTTATTGAACTTGATGTAACAAATTTAGAACCTCAAGTAACTTGGGGAACTAACCCAGAAATGGGAGTTAGTTTTAGTAATCCATTCCCAGAAATTAAAAATGCAAATGACCAACGTGCTTATGACTATATGGGACTTCACCCAGGTCAAAAAGCCGAAGATATAAAATTAGGTTATGTTTTTTTAGGTTCATGCACGAATGCAAGATTATCTGATCTTATTGAAGCAAGTCATATTATTAAAGGACAACAAGTTCATCCAAATATTACTGCTATTGTGGTTCCGGGTTCAAGAACTGTTAAGAAGGAAGCTGAAGCTCTGGGACTAGATAAATTATTTAAAGATGCTGGATTTGAGTGGCGTGAACCAGGATGTTCTATGTGCTTAGGTATGAATCCAGATCAAGTTCCTGAAGGAGTACATTGTGCATCCACGAGTAATCGCAATTTTGAAGGAAGACAAGGCAAAGGCGCTCGTACACATTTGGTATCCCCTGCTATGGCTGCTGCTGCTGCGATTAATGGTAAATTCATTGATGTTAGAAAGGTGGTAGTATAATTGGAAATCAAACCAATCACTATATATACCGGAAAAACTGTCCCCCTTTTTTATGACAATATAGATACTGACCAAATCATTCCCAAAGTGCATCTTAAGCGGGTCTCTAAATCAGGCTTTGGACCTTTTGCTTTTGATGAATGGCGTTACTTACCTGATGGTAGTGATAATCCTGATTTTAATCCTAATAAACCAAAATATCATGGTGCGTCAATTCTAATTACTGGAGATAACTTTGGTTGTGGTTCTAGCCGTGAGCATGCAGCGTGGGCCTTAAAAGATTATGGTTTTAACATTATTATTGCAGGAAGTTTTAGTGACATCTTTTACATGAATTGTACTAAAAACGCAATGTTACCTATATGTTTAAATCAGAAAGAAAGAGAACATTTAGCTCAATTTGATGAAATAACTGTTGATTTACCTAATCAAACAGTGTCTACGGTGTCTCAGTCTTTTCATTTTGATATAGATGAAACCTGGAAAAATAAATTAATCCATGGCTTAGACGATATTGCTATTACTTTACAATTTGAAAATTTAATAGAAAAATACGAAAAAACTTTTTAAAGGTGTGAATGACAGTGACAGTAAGAACTAAAGTTTCGACAAAAGATATAGATGAAGCATATTTACGTCTAAAAAATATAGTAAAAGAAACTCCCTTACAATTCGACCATTACTTATCTCAAAAATATAATTGTAATGTTTATTTAAAAAGAGAAGATTTACAGTGGGTACGATCCTTTAAATTAAGAGGAGCTTATAATGCTATTTCAGTATTATCCAATGAAGAAAAAAATAAAGGTATTACTTGCGCAAGTGCTGGAAATCATGCTCAAGGTGTTGCTTATACTGCCAAAAAACTCAATTTAAAAGCTGTTATTTTCATGCCAGTAACTACACCACGACAAAAAATCAATCAAGTCAAATTCTTCGGGGATAGTAACGTAGAAATAGTATTAATTGGCGATACATTTGATCACTGCTTAGCACAAGCTTTAAACTATACGAAGCAACATAAAATGAATTTTATTGACCCATTTAATAATGTATATACTATTGCAGGACAAGGCACTTTAGCTAAGGAAATATTAAATCAAGCTGAAAAAGAGGATAAAACATTTGATTATGTATTTGCTGCTATAGGTGGTGGCGGTCTTATTTCAGGAGTGAGCACATATTTTAAAGCACATTCCCCCCATACTAAAATTATTGGTGTTGAACCAACCGGTGCCAGTAGTATGTATCAATCAGTCGTTATCAACCATAGTATAGTTACTTTAGAAAATATTGATAAGTTTGTTGATGGAGCTTCAGTAGCAAGAGTTGGTGATATTACCTTTGATATTGCGAAAGATAAAGTGGATGATTATGTTCAAGTTGACGAAGGAGCTGTTTGCTCCACAATTCTGGATATGTACTCTAAACAAGCGATTGTTGCTGAACCAGCTGGTGCTTTAAGTGTAAGTGCCTTAGAACAATATAAAAAGCAGATTGAAAATAAAACTATTGTATGCATAGTAAGTGGAGGCAACAATGATATTAATCGAATGAAAGAAATTGAGGAGCGTTCCCTTCTATTTGAAGAAATGAAACATTACTTTATTTTAAATTTCCCACAAAGACCTGGTGCTTTAAGAGAATTTGTCAATGATGTCCTCGGACCTCAAGACGATATTACAAAATTTGAATATTTAAAGAAAACATCACAAAACACTGGAACTGTTATTATAGGTATACAGCTGAAACATCATGATGATCTCATTCAGTTAAAAGATCGCGTATGTCAATTTGATCCTTCTAATATTTATATCAATGAAAATAAAATGTTATATTCATTACTTATTTAAGTTAATTTTATAACCAAATCCGAAGACGACGAATATATTATTAATTCGTCGTCTTCATTTTAGTATCTTATTTTAGAATGCCAGTTTGTTCCCTCGGCTAAGAAACTTTCTTCACTTGAGATAAGCGCTCGCCCTCTTGTGTTTCATTTTCGTCTCTTGTTGAACCTTGTAGCTCGACTAATTTCATTACTCTCGCTCCCAAATTCATAAGTTACAAGCGCTTTCTATTCCTCGATATGTTTACTTTTTCATATCAAACACTTTCTTTTTTAAAACTAATTTTGTATAAAAAAAGAGACCTTTCGGTCTCGATTAGGCTCATCGCATCCATACGATATTTGCCTAGCAACGTCCTACTCTAGCGGAACGTCAGTCCGACTACCATCGGCGCTAAGGAGCTTAACTTCTGTGTTCGGCATGGG